>NZ_JBHZDH010000012.1:4309-98949 GCF_042755925.1 Lysinibacillus sp. NPDC059133
CTTATAGAAATCCCTGTTTGCATGGTGGATTTTTTACATTTAAATTTATAAATTAATTCCTAAGGCAATCCACTATACAAAAGTAGTTATCTCATCATAATAATATAATAAGCTAATTTTTTAGCTTACACCGCCTTGAATTGTTACTGAGGGTCACTTCCAAACGGTGGCCCTTTTTTTCTCAAAGTATTATTTTCCAAAATTTATAATTCTAACATGCTTTGTTGGATAAATACCTCTCCACTTTCTGTAACGATACATATTATAGATGTAGAAAGGAGGAATGCATCATGGGATGGTTCAGTGGCAATTACAACAACAATTACAACAACAATTGTTGCTACGGAGGTTATAGCTATGGAGGTGGCAATAACGGTTCAGCATTTGTTCTAATTGTTGTTCTGTTCATTCTTTTAATTATAGTCGGCGCTACATTCATGTATTAATCTTTAAAAGTTTGAGCTATTAGAAAATAATAAACAGGGATGTTTTCAGTCTTATACCACTTCATTCAAGGTCACTTTCGCAGAGTGACCTTTTTAACATTGCCAATCTATTTATATCAATACCTTGCTCAATGTCCGATCTTTCCATACTTCCCCATTAAACACCAAAATAAAATCTTATCATTGCCATTAACTAGTACCAACAATTATTCTCTCTTTACAGTTTATTCATAAGTATTGTTGGCACTAGCTTTATTTATTATTAATAATACCCAATACCACCCTTTAATGCTAGGAATACTAAGTTATCCCTATACCTTCATAACGTTAAGGATCACTTTCCTCCAATGACCCTTTCATAAATATAAACAATAGTTACATGTGATTTCATCTTTTCACACACTCGAAAAACAAGGTACTCCATTTGTACCTGGTAAAACAACTATTTAAATAAATCAGGAACGACGACTCTTATAAAGATCTTTTCGTTTCTTTTTTAGTAATAACGTGGGTTCGGATAGTGGTGTTGTGGGTGGTGATGGTGCGGATGGCGATGATGGGTTGGATGTGTTGGGTAGTAATGCATTGGGTAGTAATGATGGGTTGGATAATGTTGAGTCGGATAATAATGGGTTGGAGAAACCGGGTAATACGGATGTCTGCCACCATGTTGTCCCCCATAACTATCATGCCCGTAATCGTATCGCATATTTTTTCCTCCTTTCGATTTCGATATAGGTTATGCTATTTATGGATTAACAGTCTACGCAAATGCCTATATGCTCACCAATATGCGCCCTCTTCGCCTTACAAACAAAAGAACAATCATCATTCCTACAAATTTTTCGACATTCCAGATAATTCGTATAAATTGCACTGGTCTATCTTTCAGCGTTATAAAACACAATGGTTGTTTTTGCGTCCATAGCGCGCAGCTCATACAACTTTTTACGTGTATCCTCGTTGCTGTTTTTGGGTGAAAATCAATCCCATTCACAGATTTTTTCCATTTCTCTAACAAACCGCCACCCTGTCTATGTTACAATTTCAGTGTAGATAGAAGATAAAATCAATTATTCCTCGGCATAAGTGCGTCCTGAATCGGCTTTGTGTTTAGGCCTACAGATGTTTTTTGCGCGAAAGCGTAGCGGTAGCGGCAGGCATTGCGGCTGATATGATGAATCATATTTTAGAAAAATATAAAGATGTTCACCAAAAGGTTCTTTTAACAGAAGAAGCCCCCGATGTACGTAATTTTTATGAAAAGTATACACTTTTACATGGCTTTGTATCCCTCTGAAAAGTCAATAAATGAAGAACAAAAGAGCAAACACTAGAATGATTTCGTGTATCAACATCGCTTACCTGTTATCACCTTTTATGGCTTCTATCACATATTTGCTTCTTACTTGCTGTCTATAGGAAACACCTACCCACAAATAAAAGGCTCAGGCAGGTGCTTTATTCGATGAATTATAGTAAATAAAAAACCTATAAGATAGTTTCATCATATCGGTATTCAAAATATATCTACTATGCTTTCACAATATGAATTGGCCTCCCCATAATTACCTCAGCAGCATCCATTGTAATCTCACCTAAAGTTGGGTGAGTATGGATTGTTAATGCTATATCTTCTGCAGTCATACCCGCTTCGATTGCAAGACTTAATTCAGCAATCATATCAGATGCGCCAGCACCAACAATTTGAGTACCGATTAATATGCCATCTTCTTTACGCGCAACAAGCTTCACGAAGCCTTCTGTTTGGTTTAATGCAAGCGCACGACCGTTTGTTGCGAATGGGAATTTTGCTACTTTCACCTCGATCCCTTCTGCTTTTGCTTGCTCTTCATTGTAACCAACAGTTGCAAGTTCTGGATCAGTGAAACATACAGCTGGGATTGCTAAGTAATCTACGATTGATTTTTCGCCAGCGATTGCTTCTGCAGCTACTTTACCTTCGTAAGATGCTTTATGTGCAAGCTGTGGACCAGATACGATATCACCAATTGCATAAATGTTTGATACTGAAGTACGGCATTGTTTGTCTACTTTTAGTAAACCTCGTTCTGCGAATTCGATGCCTACTGCTTCAAGTCCCATTTCATCTGTATTTGGAAGACGGCCTACAGTTACTAATACATAGTTAGCTTCAACTGTTTTTTCTTCTCCGCCAGCTTCATACGTTACAACTACGCCGTTTTCATTTTCTTCCACACCTTTTGCTGATGCGCCAACAACAACTTCTACGCCTTTTTTCTTTAAGCCTTTTTTCACAACTTGTGTCATTTGCTTTTCAAATCCAGCTAGAATGTCTTTGCTGCCTTCAATGATTGTTACTTGAGAGCCTAAGTTAGCGTAAGCAGAACCTAACTCAGTACCGATGTAACCCCCACCAATGACAACTAATTTTTCCGGTACTTCTGGTAAAGAAAGTGCATCAGTCGAGTTGATGACGCGTTTAGTGAATTTGAATGTTGAAATTTCAACCGGTCGAGAACCTGTTGCAAGGATAGCATTTTTGAATGTGTAAGTTTGTGCGTTGTCGCCATCGATTACACGTACAGTGTTTGCGTCTATGAAGTATGCTTCACCTTTCACAATGTCGATTTTGTTGCCTTTTAATAGACCTTCAACACCGCCTACTAATTTAGAAACTACGCCTTTTTTGAATTCTTGCACTTTTGTCCAGTCAAGTTTTACTTCTTGTGCAACAACACCCATATCATCTGAATGCTTTGCTTGTTCAAAACGGTGACCTACTGAAATCAGCACTTTTGATGGGATACAACCGACATTTGAGCAAACTCCTCCTAAATACTCTCTCTCTACAATTGTTACGTTTTGCTTCATTTGAGTAGCGCGAATAGCCGCCACATATCCTCCTGGACCTGCACCAATCACAAGTGTATCAATATACTTCATCTACTACTTCCCCCTCATTACTTGCTATAAAATGAAAAATGTTATCCCAAAAATATTTATCTTTTACACAATTATGGTGACCTTTTGTTACAACCTTAATTACTTGTTTAAAGTTGCTATTATTTATTAGAACATCCACATTTGAAATCGGCACTTTTTTATCCTCAATAGAGTGTACGGCAAGAGCTGGGGACTGTTGGTTTTTTACTATTTTTTCTAGACACCATTCTCTCCTAGCTTTCATAAAAACACCTCCTCGTAATAAAAACCAACTGACAAATAGCCAGCCAAAAGGAGTATAAGGTATTGTTACTTTTTCAGCCATTGATTTGCTAATACTTTTTAATGATGTAGGCATTGAATCTGTAATAAGTGCTTTTAACCTCAAATCTGTAGAATTCACAATACTTGCAGCGATCCCCCCCATCGAATGCCCTAAAACATAGATTGCATTACTATTAATATCTGGCCTCTCCAACACATAATCAATCGTTGATGTTATACTTTGGACAAACGATGCAATACTCACTTGTTTTTGTATTGAATCACTTTGCCCATGACCAAGAACATCCACAATTATTACGTCATAATCGCTAGCTAATAAGGGATCCACATAACGTAACATGTCTGATTTATTAGAGCTCCATCCATGAATCAGCAGAAAGCAACCTCTTGCCCTCTCGCTTTTAATAAGCCACCCTCGAATTGTCCCAGTACCCAGTTCTATTTCAATGTTTTCATAAATCGCATTCGGGTATTTTTTATCCTCTTTCATTTTCGGTGTAAAAATATGAAGAATGATATATCTCCTTAGAAATAATATAATTGCTATGAAAGCAACAAATAATAAATATTTCATAATAATCCCCTCCACAAAAGATACCATTTGGTCTCTTTTTGATTTTAAAAAAGACGGCTTTATGGCCGCTCAGTAGCAATCATTGAAATATATTGCCTCAAATTATTTCTTATGATCTTTGTTAATTGCCCATCATTCTTTAATCGATCTAATACGAGTCCACCTTCAAGTGTTGACACAATATATATCGCAGTGTCATATGGCTGTACTGACTGCTTCAACTCCTGATGTTTCATTCCATCCTCTATAATTTTCATCATCCACTTTATCATCATATCCATTGCTTCATTAATCGATGGCAGTAACGCACTCTCTTCTAAATCATCCATTTCTATAGCTGCGTTAAAAATAGGACACCCACCTACGATCGGTTTTCCTTCACTTAATTGTAAAAAGGCCTCAACAAATGCGATTAATTTGTCCGTTGCATTTTCGTGTTGTGAAACACTCGTCTTTAAATGATGTTGCATTATTTCGGTAGAAAAATGAAAAGACTCGACCATCAGCTGCTCTTTATCCTTAAAGTGTCGATATATCCCCCCCTTTTGAATATTTGTTTCCTGAATAATGTCACTCATTGTTGTTGTCATGTAACCTTTTTTGTTAAAAAGCGTAGCAGATTTTCGAATAATATTGCGCCTTGTTAATTCACCTTTTTTCATATAAACCTCCAAAAAGATACCTTTCAGTCTCTTTTAATATATAGGAATTAGAATACAAATTCAAGAACTATTTAACAGAAAATCAATTATGCCTCGGCATAATTGCGTCCGGAATCAGTAACGTTACATAGTACTATTATATTACTCAACTAATTCAACAGTAAGTGTAGTAACCGCCATTGGTGCTGTACCTTGCACTGTTCCGTCATAACCGACTTTTACTTTATCACCAACCTTAAATGTTTCGTCAGGATTCTTCGCTAAATTTACATAAATAATTCCGTAAACCGCATTATTTTCAGATTCAGTTACATAAACTACTGCTTTCCGATCGTTTATCATCTCTTCAATCACCCCTACAAAAGTAGCTTTAACTTCACTTTTACCCCAAAAAAATAAACTGTAGAATATAAGAAGTGCAATGAACAAACTAATTGTCTTTTTCAAAATAGAATTCCCCTTTCGTCAGATTAATAATATCTCAAATCAAGTAATTATTTCCACCTATAATATTTAGCTCATCATCATCATGTGTAGTTGATTTCTATTCCGACTAGGCGCTATCCTAAGGACGTCCGATGAACTCAGTAGCCCTAAATGGGTCGCCTAGTAGCAAATGAAATAACATATAAAAAAGGCCACCCATTTCTGAGGTGGCCTGCTATAATCATAATTCCTTATATCATTTACGTTGTCTCAAAAATAAGAATTACGTTTGTTTAATTCTACGGGGAATTCTAAACCCTAATGCTATAGCTGCACCTAGACAGCTAGATAGACATCCTATTATCAAATAAATTGAAAGCGGTGATTCTCCAATTAGAACAGAGGCTATCCCTCCAATTACCGGAAATAAAGCTACCATGTACCCGCTTTTTGCAGCACCTATTCTTTCAACAAGCTTTAAATAAAATAGCCATGCTAAGAAAGATGCTATTAATGTTAAGTACAATAAAGCTGATATGTATGTTATGGATGTAGGAATGATGATCTTTTGCCCCTGTAACAAGACAATAATTGACATTAAAATACTTCCAACAGTAAAACCAATAGCATTCGAATAAATAGGGTCAATCTTTACTCTGGCGTTTCTCGCAGAACTTACATCACCAATAGCTGTAAGTACTGTACCTAAAAGAGCAATCAAAATGCCTTTTAGAACAGCTAAGCTAGAAAAACTACTTAAAGAAGGATAAATGAGAACACAAACACCCAACACTCCTAGTACTCCTCCAAACAAAACACGAGGATGTAGTTGCTCTTTTAAGAAAATACGAAGAGCTAGCGGCGTCAATATCACTTTTAACGAAAAGATTAATGTTACAATTGCTGCTGAACTTAATATTGTTGCGTAGTATAAACATAAGTAACTTAAAGCAAAGTTACAGACACCAAACACAATGATAAAAGGTATATCTTTACGTGCAGGCATCCCTTTTGGCTTAAGAAACAATACTAGTACAATAAATAAAAATGCAGTAATAACTAGTCGATAAGTCAAGGATAATTCCAAGCTTACTGGCGTTCCTTGAATTTTCACTGCAATAAAATTAAGTCCCCATACTATTAAACAAAATACATACATTAGATTTGTCACTTTATTTACTATACCTTCTGTCTTTCTTTAATTAACGAAATATCTAAAGAGAATATCCAGTCATTCTAGGAAAGAATTCCTCCATTTGAAATTATCGCCTAATATATAGTATCATCGCATATTATGTTTGTAAAAAGGTTTCTTTCATATCCTGCATCTATTTTGTTAGACTTCTCAAAGCAACGGAATTTATTCCAATATAATTACAGATGTGATGTTGTCGTACCTAGAAAATAATGATTCAGGATAGCCCCTATTTACCTTGTCATTCATATCTTCGCCTTTATACGGGATCATGCAGGTCCATTCTACTCCAGCTACTATTAAAATGGAATAAAAATAGACAATCAGATTTCTACGGTTGACTCTACAACAAAATTCAGAAAAATATGAAAATAAAATTTACTATGTTAAAATGTAGTAGTATTAATATAGAGAAAAAATAGAAAGGAACAAAGTACAATGAATATTGAGTGCACACGATTTCGAGTGAAACAAGGTAAAACAGAAAAAGTAAATGAGTGGTTAGCTTTCTTGAATGAAAATATGGAAGATGTTCTAGTTACCCTTGAAGGCGAGAAAATGTACGTTGAAACGATTTTTCGAGAAGTGTTAAATGGAGAAGAATATTTGTATTGGTATGTTGTTCAAGGAACAGGTGGAATGGATGTCGATGAATCAGAACATTGGATAGATAAAAAACACATTGAATACTGGGATGAATGTATTGATGAAACTTTTAAACCTGTAGATTTAAAAACTGAAGTAGTGATGATTCCTGAAAAAGTACTAAATTCTATGAATTAAGCACTTTCTTAAACTAACGTAGAATTTAGTTTAAGAAGAATAGGACTTGCGTTTAGGACTGAACTTCCTATCTGCAAGTCCCTATGTTTTGATTCCTAAATCCCCCTACAAATAGCTCTGTAGCAACGATTAGTCAACCTACCTCTACTCTTGGTTCAATGCCTCTACAATAGCTTTTAACAATTCATTAAGATTGTACATACTCACTTTACTTTTGCGGTTGATACTAAATATGAAGATAGAATACGAGAAACGTTTACTTTTGAAGAATTAGATATTGATGAGAATATGCACAAAGAAGAAATTAAAAAGAAAATAGATAAAATTTTTGAATCTTGGGTTATTTCTAAGCTCAATATTTCCTATAGTATCATAGTAGACATGGATTTAGAATAGAACTCCTATTCTGATTTAACAGGGTTATTCGAGACACAAATACAACAAGTCTTACCAATCATGCCTAATCTCTACATCAGGCATCAATTACAAATCAGTCTGTAATGATCTGTGGTTTGCGTATGAGTGAGATTACATGGTTGGCGTTTTGATTCATTAGCTTTACAAACAATACGATCTTTATCGACTGTACACTGCAATATGACAAATTAGAGAAACGTTTTTTTAGACTGTACAAAGACAGGTGAAAATCATATTGTACATACCCGAAGGTAAATTAAACATAATATTTTTGGTTGTTACTCTCCAACTTACTACACTGTAACTATGTACAAATACTTAACATATAATAAAAAAACTATCTGGAGGTATTATCAATGTATTATGGGTTAAGCGGTTATCATCCAAATTTATATCAAATTTTGGAGAGCTGGACTGGAGAACCAAAAAATACTGTTTATTTGTTAATAAATAAATATGGTTTACCAAATGAAGCAAGTTCTAGAAGAATCATCTGGTATAACAATGGTCCTTGGAAGCGTACGATTGTTCATCTTGATACAGTTCCTCATAACACACCTACTCCCCATCTTGATTATTTGGAACAAACCATAGATTATAAAGTACCTGTTCAATTTTTTGATGATTTAGCAAAGTTTGATGGCAGCTTATATCCGGACCGAACGGCAGGTGAAACTTCTGCGAAATGCGATCAAGAAGCAGCGAATTTTATGGCTTTAAACTTGATGAATGACATCGTTACCGGAAAGAGGTCTGTAGAAGACGCACGTCGCGCTGCAGTTGAAATTGAAAAAGCTTTCCGATTAAATGGTCAATTTTCATCATACACCACAGGATTTCTATTCCCAAAACAATATAACACCGCTGATCCCGATATCAGCTTTTTTTAAGCAAGCCTAACAGAGGGTGTTTACATTATTACTTCAGATTATTTTTATCTCTAAGCTCAGCACATTACAGATTTTTCAAAAGCATTTCAGAATTATATATAATTCCTTTTTTATTTTAAAAGACCACACACAAAGTGGTCTTTTATCAATTATAAACTAATGCATACGTATTTATTACTCGATAACAGTTTTTGAATGTCTTTACCTATCTAAGTCTCGAAGAAAAAATATCTATTATTGCATTTATTATTCCTGGCACAAGAAGTACTATACCAAAAAAGACAGTAAATAAATTAAAATGTATTGTGTCATAGAAAGCAAACCACTCATTGAAAATTGAAGATTCAGCAATTCTTCCGAATAGAGTTCCATCAATGTCTTTCAAATTAGGTATCCACCCTGTTACTTCAAATGTAATAAATAGTATCTGTGACAATAAAAATGAACAAATAAGTACTACCCACGATTTTTTCCAAAATGGAATTGAATTTTTACGTTTATTAGCCAAGTTATATCCCCCTCTAATAATTATACGTAAAATTTAGGAATAAGTTTCAAAATTAAACATATTTTTACTTTTTATATACCCCTATCAATTTCGTTGTATTGCACATAACCCAAGGCTACTTATGACAGAGCTAAGGAAGTATGTAAAATCAAAACAAAGATTCTCTTAAAATTTGGGTGAACGCGTCAACGAAACACTAAATACCTATTCACACATATCAGATAACCAAAAGGCTCAAGCAAGTGTCCTTTTCGATAATTTGTAATAAATAAAAAAGCCCATTAGGCGCTGAGTTATTCAGTCACCTAACAGGCAATTACTATAAGACTTTAAGGGTTAGTCTCTTTGAATTTATTCCAAACTCCAAATCCTTGATACAACTACTCTTGAATCGCTGCCTCTAAAGCAACAACGATCATATCGTTGAATGTAGTTTGGCGTTCTTCAGATGTTGTTACTTCGCCAGTTAAAATGTGGTCACTTACTGTTAGGATAGAAAGTGCTTTACGGCCATGTTTTGCTGCTAATGTGTAAAGAGCTGCTGATTCCATTTCTACAGCAAGTACGCCGTATTGAGCTAATTTTTCGTTTTGATTTTCATCAGAATAGAACATATCTGCTGTAAAGATATTACCTACTTGTAAGTTTAAACCTGCCTCTTTACCTGCATTGTATGCTTTTAATAGTAAATCAAAGTCTGAAATCGGTGCGAAATCGATAGCGCCGTTCCAAATGATTTGGTTCATACGTGTATCAGATGTTGCTGCTTGCGCTAAAATTACGTCACGAACTTTTACATCTTTTTGAATTGCACCACAAGTACCTACGCGGATTAATTTTTGTACATCATATTCTTGCATTAATTCTGTAGCGTAAATCGAGATTGAAGGCACACCCATACCAGTACCTTGTACAGAAATACGTTTACCTTTGTACGTACCTGTATAACCAAACATGTTACGAACTTCGTTATAGCAAGTAACATCTTCTAAAAACGTTTCAGCAATGTACTTAGCACGTAATGGATCTCCTGGAAGTAAAATTGTGTCAGCGATTTCGCCTTTTTTTGCATTAATATGAATACTCATACTGCAATCCCTCTTTTCTGTCAGTTATCACTATAAATAATACTGTGTTTCTCGTATTTTCGCAACGCTAGACGTCTAGCAACTTGAAATAAATTTAATTGTTTTAACTTATGTCATGCGAGATCTGCGTATAATGACCACAACTCATCAAATACTTCTATTTTTAAGTTATCTGTGGCGTAAGATTCGATATAGGAAGAAAGCTCATCAAAGTCCATGCTCTGCTTCGGAAAATTATGCTCATTGAACACTTCCTCTGCAAATCGCACCCTCGCATCTGACCAATCCCCACCTCTGAATGTTAGTACATACAAATAAAAGCTCTTTTTCATACTTAAATCCCCTTCTTACTCATCTACTTTCCGCTAGTTTATCAAAAAATACCTTCATAGTCACAAAAATATCCATTAAGTATTTTCTCCTACTATAATTAGTAGAACAAACTTACAATTTCACTGGACTTTCCTCACAGAAAAATAATATGTATTTTTTATCTGAAAAATGAAAATTATTAGAAAAAAGGAATAGAAATACCTAGTAAAATAAGGTAAAATTTAAATCAACTATTCAAAAATAGGAAGGTGATGGCGATGAAAAACTCTCATAAATACAGAAACTCCGTAAAGAAGCGCCCGTCTCTCTTTAAAAACAGCTTTTCAAAAAAGAACGCAAATGTTTTAGAAGGCAATAGGCATAATCTCCCTCACACCAAAGAAAAACGACAACGTTTTTACCATTTAATCCGAGGCAAAGTACTTATTATATTTTCTCTCCTTATCGTTATAAATGGCACAATGGGTTTATTATCGTATATCAATATTCAAAATCTGCAAAGCCAAATGAAGGATTTTACCGAGAAAAACGTTCAGGAACAATTAACCGTTAACCAACTTGCGTATGAAATTGCGAGGCTCACCAATTTAGAACAAGCCTATTTAATTACCGGGAATGGGAACTTTTCTACTTCTTATAATATGAAAATTGATTCCATCGATAAAAAAATGAAATCCCTAGAAAAGCAGTTTACAGAAAGAGAACTAGAGTTAGGTCATATACAGGCAATTGATCAATATTATAAAAATTACCTTGAATATTCTAAAAAGGTCATGACAATGCGTGATGAACTTGGTCTCGAACAAGCCCGTAAGCTCATGATGGGCGGTACTGGAGAATCAATGAAGGTGTATATTGATAAAAATATCGAGTCTATTAATGAGGTTATGGATGATGCAAATAAAGCAAAATTAGATAAGCTTAACAAGCAAGTTACACTATCTATTACTTCTTTCTTCTTCATTTCAATACTTGGATTTATTGCCATTATCATTTTTGGTTATATGTTATTTAAATCATTAAGAAACAATACCCAGGCTATTAACCATTCCATTCTCGATATTGCACAAGCTGGTGGCGATTTGACACGACGTGTTAAAGTTCGTAATCATGACGAGTTCTCAACTATTGCCGCTTCAACCAATACGCTGATTGAATCGATATCTAATTTGATGAAACGTGTCAGTAATCTGGCGGACCACGTTTCCAGCAGTAGCCAAGAGCTAATGTCTTTAGCCGATGAAAATGCCCATACTATACAGAATATTGCAGATGCTACAGCTGATATTGCATGCGATAGCGAGAATACGATTTCAAGTATGACGAGCGCGCAACAAAAAATGAGTGATCTTGAGCATTCTGTGCACCAGTTAAATGAGCAAGCAAATGCTGTTCAGCGTGCATCATTCGCTATGCAGCAAGCGGCTAATGATGGCAGTCGCTCCGTTCAACAATCTTCATTAGTTATGCAAGCTATAGAAGAAACGATGGCCTCCACGACTACCACAGTTGAAGCACTTGGTCGAAAATCCGCCGACATAACATCTATTATCGGCACAATTACTGCCATTTCAGAGCAAACAAATTTACTTGCCTTAAATGCTGCGATTGAGGCAGCACGCGCTGGTGAACACGGACTAGGCTTTGCCGTTGTCGCTGATGAAGTTCGAAAGCTAGCAGTACAATCGCAAACTGCCGCAAAAGAAGTAACATCCATTGTAACGTCCATTCAAGACGAAGTAACATCCATCATCTCTCAAAACCACGAGGGTGTATCGTCTGTTATTCGTGGCGTTGAAGTAACGAATGAAACAAACCAATCTTTAACCAATATTTTAACGCATACGAAAGAAACGACGACAATTATCGCGACTATGGTGGAGAAAATTGCACTAACACTTGATTATAGTAACGCTGTAGCGAATGATTTTGTCCATGTGAATGCCTATGCTGAACAATCAGCTACCAACACAGTCACTTCTGCTGCTGCGGCAACTCAAGGATCTGCATCCATGCAGGAAATTAATGCCGCTGCCACAGAGCTTGCTCAACAAGCAGATAGTCTGCGAAATCTTGTCAGTGAATTTAAAGTTTAAAGTGTCTCAGAATCGCTACTATTGTAGTTTATAAAAATCGTTTAAATGATGTTCATTATTAATGAAGCAGATACATGATCTAGCGCCGTATATTAATGGAGATCGTAGTGTCTAAAAACAGTAGGTTAAAATTTGGAGAGGACAATGTTAACGAATTTAAATCATTACTTAAAAGAAATATTTGAATGACATATCGTACTTTGAACGCTCTACAAGGTCGACGTCTGATACATCATAAATAGCTTTTAATAATAAGTACTTAAACATACGAATTGGAGGAATGGCATTACGTCCATTGTCTAAACAATATTTTGTTTTTAACTCTTCTAAAATGAATGAAAAATCAACAAGTTCATTGATTTGGCGAAGTATATTATCCTTTGGCACAACAATATCGTAGATCGCCATATATGGACTTAAATTAAGGGTTTCTTGATTTGAAATCATCGGGGGCACCACCTACACATTAATTCTTTTATTTTAAAGGAAAGCGTGACTAAAAAAATAGTGTGATAAATTGCGTTGTTTGGAGAAGCATCGCTCGACTCCTGCGGGAAAGCGAGACAGACGAGACCCCGCACGAAGCGAAGCGTAGGAGGAGGCTCGGCGCTCGCCCGCGGAAAGCGAGCGGAATGCTTCGGAAAACAACAGTAGAGTCACAGTGCCAAATGAAAAAAGCGAGGTATTCAACGATTTAATCGTTGAATACCTCGCAATGTGAGAAGATATAGACTTTTTCAGTGCCCTCGAAAAATCTAGTGTCTGTTTAAATATCTATTTAGATTTCAAACAAAAATAACGAGTAATCAGTTTGACAACCTGAATACCCTAATTGTCTAAGCATTGCTATAAGGTTACCTCTATGGTAAGTTCCATGGTTTACAATGTGATTAACAATGTCAATATAAGAGAACTTTGCATAACCAAAATAAACATTTACCTCATCATCTAGATTATCAATGTTTTCAATTTCATCTAGAATTTCTAAATGTAAGGAATGATATAGCTCTCGTAATTCCTTAAGGCTCTTACCATTTGTAGTATCCGCGAGGTTTTTCACTTTTTTTGCCTGTTCCTCTATATCATCGTCTTCATGACCTTTAATAGCATCAAGCCAGCCAAGGTCTATTACATAGATGTGCACTAAAACATCTTTTAAAGTAGGAAAAACACTCATAATTTCCTTAGTAAGAACTGAAGATGGCAAAGAGCTTAAATGTTCAAAAACCTTATTATTGGCCCATCCATTATATTCAAACATCTTTATTCTCGAATCTCTCATGTTAAAAACTCCTCTTTGTTATTTAAGAGAAGAATTCATAGTTTTTGGGTCAATAGATGGTCCTTCTCTTAAAATTAAAACTTTACGACCCCTTTTTTTAGTGTACTCATGTTAAACTCCCCCTTTTCAATAGTTAATTATATATCAATTTCCCTAAAATAGTCAGCCTATTTTTCTAAATTTTCTTTCAATTATTAATGGAAATTAAACTGAAATTCAGTGCAATAAAAGGTTCATCTTTTTTACAAACGGTTAAACTTTTTTCAAAATGGTACGACTTGCAACTTTTTTTAGAACAACATTGATCCGTCTCTTCGATGGCTCTTTCCATCGCTACCGATTCAAAAAACATTTTAAAACCATAAAAAACTCCTAGCACGATCTATCCTGCTAGGAGTTGTTGTTATTTAAATAATGAAAGGTATTCTGCATAGCCTTCTTTTTCTAAATCTTCTTTTGGTACAAAGCGGAGTGCTGCGGAGTTAATACAATAGCGTAAGCCTCCAAACTCACTTGGTCCATCAGGAAAGACATGTCCTAAATGGGAATCGGCTTCTTTGCTTCGAACTTCTACGCGACGCATTCCATGAGATGTATCGAAATGCTCCGTGACTTCTTCCTTTTCAACCGGCTTGGCAAATGCTGGCCAGCCACAGCCCGAATCGAATTTATCAAGCGAGCTAAATAATGGCTTCCCTGACACGATATCTACATAAATACCTTCTTCAAAGTGCTTGTCATATTCATTACGGAACGGTGGCTCTGTACCATTTTCCTGTGTCACGTAATATTGCAAGTCCGTTAACTGTTGTAAACGTTGTTCTTTACTCATTTTTCAGCCCCCAGTGTGTCTCCTGAAACGCTTTGCGACCAGACCCGACAGCATAGCGCTCATAGTGCATTGGATTTTTTTTATAATAATATTGATGATAGCCTTCAGCCGGGTAAAACGAACTTGCTGGTAAAATTTTCACTGCGATAGGCTTATCGAATTTACCGGATGCCTGTAAATCTGCTTTAGAACGCTCAGCCAACTCATGTTGCTCATCATTGTGATAAAAAATCGCGGTTGTGTAGGACTCTCCACGATCATAAAATTGTCCCCCAGCGTCTGTTGGATCAATTAATGTCCAAAATGTCGCGAGTAATTGTTCATAAGAGTATAGCTCATCATCAAACAGAATTTGCACCGCTTCAACATGCCCTGTCGTTTCGGAGCATACTTGTTCATATGTTGGATTGACAACATGTCCACCCGTATAACCGGAAATTACTGATTCAATGCCAGGTGTTTCGTCAAAGGGCTTGACCATACACCAAAAACAACCACCTGCAAATGTTGCGTATTGCTTTGCCATTTATCTCACTCCTTATTCACCGGGAACAATAATTTCTAGTAAAATTTTATCCTTTGGCAAGTCTACTTCTTTTGCCTTGATACGAGATCCTGAAGCAATGTTAATGCGTGATAAGTCAATATAGATTTCTGCCTTATTTGGATTAATTGAAATCCATGAAGGGAAATCCACCGTGTCTCGCATAATTTTCATGGTTGTCTCAGGTGGAATATTTAACAGTCCAACATTCATTCCTGTCTGTTTTAAAATAATATTTCCTTTCTCATCAACTATCGGATCGAAGTTCATAGAAATGTCGATTTCTGTATAGAAAACCTTTAATGTACTTTTCAATTGAATATCGTCACCAATCGTAAAGTCCAACGGTAATGGTGATCCCGCATCCTTTAAATACTTCTTCGATATAGATTCCAATTCCTCCCTTGTTGTTTGCACAACAAGTACATTTCCTTTTACTTCACTTTCAGCTTTTGAACTTTCCGCTAAATTTACTCCATCTACTGGTCTAGTTGCTAAAAAAACGACGAGGAGGATTGCAAAAAGCAGTGTGCCCGCTAAAGCAAAAAATGCAAATTTCCACTTATTCATTTTGTCACTCCTCGTAGCCTATTTCCTTGTTAATCTTTTGTTCCATGTTACACTTCTCCATTGCTTTTAAAATTCGCTCATTCATTTTGTCATAGCCTTT
Organism: Lysinibacillus sp. NPDC059133; assembly: GCF_042755925.1. NCBI lineage: Bacteria > Bacillati > Bacillota > Bacilli > Caryophanales > Bacillaceae > Lysinibacillus > Lysinibacillus sp. NPDC059133. The sequence continues at coordinate 20,269 of NZ_JBHZDH010000012.1, forward strand.
TGCATTTGGATGGAAGAAATCCGTATGATAAACGAGCTCTTTATTTGAATCAAACAGGTCTTCCACTGATACATAGCATGCATTTTTATCTTTCTTTGCTATGTCCTCAATGACTTTATTCCACTCCGTAATAATCGAATCAAATTCATTCGCTTCATTTGTCACGATCGAGAATGGATTATAAAAACCGATAAGTAATAAAGGCACTGTTGAATTTTTCTCTCGTATGCCTTCAATAATTTTACTATAGCGTTTCTTATACGCCCGCAATTCTTTATCAAAAGCATTTCGTTTCAAATTAAACAGATCGTGTTTAACGATTTTCATGACATCGTTTCCACCCATTGTAATGGAAATGAACTGTGCTTTTTGCAACTCTTCATCATAATGCCCTTTTTCCACTAATTTTAATAGCTGATCACTACGTCTTCCTCTTTTTCCTCGATTATCGACTTCAACCTCAGAAATAGAGGGCCAAGCTTTTATTGAATCTGTTAATCTTCCAACATAACCGTCTTTACTATACTCATCACCCACACCTGCTGTTAAAGAATCTCCGAGTGCTAAGTAATGTAGTTGCTTTGCGTTATTATTATCAATTTTCCGTAAATCCTCAGGTGATGGCTCAAAAAAATGTTCAAAAATTTGCGTCAATACATTCTTTGAGGTTTTTTCCTCATTTTCTGTTTGTTGCTCATCCTGTTTCATATCTTGCTCCGTCCCTGCGTGCTCCCCTTCTGGTTCAGCTTGCGGATTCGGTTCATCTATTGATATTGCACAACCACTTAGTACTAAGACGGTCAAACATGACAAAACTATTATTCGCCAAATGCTCATTTGACCACCTTCCATCATTTGCTTACTTCTATTATAGAATAGTTCATGCTGCAATGAAAAGTGACTATACCTAAGTATTGAGTAAAAATGTATGTTTACAGCTTTTTTCGTATAAAGAGGCATGCACCATTCCTAAAATAAAAAGCCACTACAATTATTTATGTAGTAGCTCTCATATATTATTCTGCAAAATAAATAAAACCGATTGCACCTGGGCCAGTATGTGTCGAGATGATTGGTGAAGTAAAGTTAATTTCTACGTCATTAAAACCTGTTCCCTCGATTAATTCTTTTAAAGGTCCACCCATCGTTGTTAGACCCTCAGCATGAGAAATTCCAACTGTTTTTACTGTTTTTCCAGCAGTGTCAGCTTGGAATTGTTTAAATAAGTAGTTCACAACCTGTTTATGGCTACGTACTTTGGATACGGGATTGTATGCGCCACCTTCTAAGTTTGCAATAACTTTTATGTTCAGCAAAGAACCGATAAACCCTGTACCTTTCCCAATTCGTCCGCCTTTAATTAAATTTTCAAGTGTGTCGACAATAACATATAAATACGTATTTTCGCGCACTTTCTCAAGACGCTTAATAATTCCCTCGACAGTAGCACCTGCATCGCGCATTTTAATAGCCTCTCGAATTTGAATGGCTAGACCTGTGGTAATAAAACGTGAATCGATTACAGTTACATCGGAGTCGGACATTTGCGCTGCCTGACGAGCTGATTCCACTGTTCCGCTCATACTACCTGTCATATGAATGGAAATAATTTGATCTCCGTCTTTCCCTAGCTCATCGTATAATTCTTTAAATTTTCCCGGTGCAGGTTGTGAACTTTTTGGTAGGTTTTTAGCATTTTTCATTAAACCTAAAAAAGGTTGTGGCTCTAAATCAACACCATCTATATAAGTTTTATCATCAATTTGAATTGTTAAAGGCACAATATGTATACCATGCTGCGCTACTTCTTCTTTTGTTAAATCACAAGTTGAGTCCGTTACTATATGAATTCGTCCCACTTCGACACATCCTTTTACTTCATTAAAATTTATTATATAGACTAATGAATCATTATGTAAACATGACATTTGTCATTAGGTTTCACTCATTGCAGTCCATTATGAAATCGTTACCTTGGATACTATAGCGCTTTGTTAAGCCCTTGTCTAACAATGTCCCCATGCATTTCACATTTATATGACACTTTTGATGTCGAAAACATGACAAATGTAAATACTAGGTTGAAAATTATTGGGGTATAGTAAATGTATACACGAAAGGAGTGTTCGATATGATTGATTCTTTTGACTATAAAACATGGAAGGAAGAATTGTGGAATGCCATTACACATGGCATTGGATTTATCGCAAGTATTCCAGCACTAGTTGTTCTTATTTTAGCAGCTGTACAAACCGGTAGTGCACTCCAAATTACTACGTTTACTATTTTTGGTGCCTCTGTGATCATTTTATTTTTAATGTCAACGTTGCTACATAGCATGCCAGAAAAATACAAGCACTTTTTCGCCATTCTGGACCATTCTTCTATTTACATTTTAATTGCAGGAACGTATACACCTTTCCTTTTAATCGCAATTGGTGGCACGCTAGGTATTACGTTATTATGTATTATTTGGTCACTTGCGATACTAGGTGTTATTTTTAAATGCTTTTTTATTAATCGATTTGAGAAGCTTTCTTTAATTTTTTACATCGGTATGGGCTGGCTGATTATATTTGCCGTTAAACCTGTCTATCTTTTCTTAGGTTTTCATGGTTTTGCTTTACTATTAGCAGGTGGGCTTTTCTATACGATTGGAGCGCTCTTTTACGCATGGCGTTCACTTCCCTACAATCATACGATTTGGCATCTATTTGTGCTAGCTGGATGTGGCGCGATGTATGCTTGTGTTTATTTTTACTTATAAATAACAAAAATCGCTTCCGTAAAAAAGAAGCGATTTTTGTTATTTGTTATTACCTTTTAATTCCTTCGTTAATGCCTTTATTGCCCATATCATTTCTTGCATATCTTCTTCATTATTCATTTCATTTCGAGCATGAAGTAAAACAGGTCTAACCGATTCTACTGAACGTCCAAAATCATACATCCATTCATAGCGAGGCACCATCCAAGTATGAAAATGATGTGTCGTATCTTCATTATAAAAATAATAAACATATTCTATTCCTAGAACATCCCTTTGAGCCTTTCTAATTTTAGATAAAAGGTTTATATAATCCATTTTTTCCTCATCGTTTAGCTCATCAAAACATTTAATATGGCGCTTAGAAGCCAAGATGATTAATCCTTTTATCGGATAAGCAACATCTTGATGGGCATGAAAATAGTCTGTTTCAATCACTACGCCCCCATCTGGTTCGATGAGTCCGCTTGTAATTGCACAGCTCAAACATTCAACTTCTACCGTTTCTCCATTTGATAAGGTTATTTTTCTTACAGATGTTCCCCTTTTGTTTGATTCAACAATTGGAATGTTAAGCGTTTTTTCCCCATTATAAGGTCAATTATTCGTCGTTTCGTCGTTTCTATCCGTCGCTTTGGTGGCCCTTTCCGTTACTTCGACGTTTCTTTCCGTCGCTTGATTGCTCTTCTGTCGCTTCGACGACTCTTTCCGTCACTCCGACGTTTCTTTCCGTCGCTTTGATTGCTCTTTCCGTCACTCCGACGTTTCTTTCCGTCGCTTTGGTGGCTCTTTCCGTTACTTCGACGTTTCTTTCCGTCGCTTGATTGCTCTTCCGTCACTCCGACGTTTCTTTCTGTCGCTTTGGTGGCCCTTTCCGTCGCTTCTTCGTTTCTTTCCGTCGCTCGATTGCTCTTCTGTCGCTTCGATGACTCTTCCGGCACTGCGATGGACGTATCGAATTTAAAGAGCTCAGCCGGAACGTAAATCAACCCCACGTTATGCTGATGAGCTTTACAATCATTTATTCTACAAATATTTCCAAACACCTTTATTTAGGAACTAAAAAAAGCACGGTCATGCATAACCGTGCTTCGTAGTACCTATTTTCTTTAGTTCTTACGCTCAAAAATCTGATATTGGAATGTGTAACCCTCTGGTGCAGTTTCTGGCTCCTCTGAGGAAACTTCTACAAAATCCTGCTCATATTCCGGGAAGTATGTATCCCCATTAAATGCATGATTGATTTTTGTAATGTACAAGCGATCTGCGATATCCATGCATAAGCGGAAAATTTGCTCGCCGCCAATAATCATAATTTCTGGAACATCCCCAGCAAGGGCGAGGGCACCCTCTAAGCTTGTCACCACTTCAATCCCGTCCGCATGATAACTTGCGTCACGAGTAATGACAATATTGCGTCGACCAGGAAGCGGTCTACCGATGGATTCGAATGTTTTACGCCCCATAATCATTGGTTTCCCCATCGTTTTATCTTTAAAATATTTTAAATCTCCAGGCAAATGCCATGGCATGCCATTTTCATAACCAATCACATTATTATTATCATGTGCCACAATTAAAGAAATCATCTTGTCCCTCCAAATACTATCGTTCATTATATTATAAACATAATTTCACTTTACAATCAGATTATTTCTGCTGAGAAATTAAATTATTTTCTTATCCGATATTAAATCCTAGTAATTTTATAAGAATAGTTTATAATAAGATTAATAAAAGAAATTTAAAGGATTGATGAAGATGACGAAGTTAAGAGATGAAGCGATCCGTTATATTAAAGCAAGTGATTCTTCTAAACAATACTATGATTTAACACCACAAGAAGCGAGAGCCATTCGAGTTGTGCCAAAATGGACGTCACCACACGCACCACAGCTTGCGGCAATTGACAATAGAAAAATAACAGTTCGAGATGGCGCACAAATTAATGTGCGCATTTATAGACCTATTTTAGACAAAAAGCTGCCTGTCATTGTTTATTATCATGGAGGCGGTTGGGTATTTGGAAATGTAGATTCTACCGATGCAGGCTGTCAGCTACTAGCAGAAAAAGCACAAGCAATCGTTGTCTCGGTTGATTATCGCCTAGCTCCAGAATACCCATTCCCTACACCGCTTTACGATGCCTATGACGCTTTAGTGTGGGTTAGCAAAAACATCCAAAATTTCGGTGGAGATACTGCAAATCTGACAATCGCTGGTGATAGCGCGGGCGGAAACTTAGCAACGGTAGCTGCCTATTTAGCTGCTACATTAAATGGACCAGTGATTAAAGCACAGGCACTTATTTATCCTGTAGTCAATGTTGATTTTACAACGACTTCTTACAATGCATACGGCGAACACTTTGGCTTAGACAAACAAGGAATGCAGTGGTTTGCGGGCCATTATACAGCTGAACAAAACTATATGGATCCACTTGTTTCTCCACTTCAGATTGAGGATTTAAGTGTTTTACCAAAAACGATCATTATTGCTGCAGAGGCAGATGTTCTCTACGATGAAGGTCATGCATACGCCCAAAAACTTACAGCTGCCGGAGTGACTGTTGAACATGTAAACATGACCGGTTTAATTCATAGTTTCTTTAGTAAAATGAATTTTTTCGAACAAGCGACGATTGAAACAGCTGAAGAAATTGCTAATTTCGTAAAATAAGTTTGTCTATCAGCATAAAATAATGCGATAATAGAGCAAAATGTTTTTTTAAAGGATGACAACATGACACAAACTATTGCTTTACAAATTAACAATCCATTTTCTAATCAATTAAAAAAAGGCTATCCTCTTATTTCAAAAGATGCAGTTGATGCACGTCATCTTCCAAATGAGGAAGGTGCAATACTGAGACTCACGGATATTCATAACCGTTTTATTGGCACAGGATACTACGGCATACAAAACAAAGGTATTGGTTGGGTGCTAACAACCGATGCTAACGAAAAAATAGACAAAGCCTTTTTTATGAAAAAATTTAAAAAAGCCCTACAAAATCGCGAAGCATTTTTCAACAATCCTCACACAACAGCCTTCCGAATCTTTAATGGCGAGGGTGATGGCATTGGCGGTTTAACCATCGACTTTTTCGATTCTTACTATATGGTGAGCTGGTATAGCGCCGGCATTTATTCATTTAAAGAAGAAGTATATGAAGCACTTGCAGAAACTGTAGACTACAAGGCAATTTATGAGAAAAAACGTTTCGATACGAAAGGCCAGTATATGGAACAGGACGATTTTGTCATGGGAACGCCTGGTGAATTCCCAATTATCGTATCGGAAAATAATATGAAATACGCTGTCAATTTAAACGATGGAGCCATGACAGGTATTTTCCTTGATCAACGAGAAGTGAGACTTGCCATTCGCGAACGTTATGCAGAAGGTAAAAATATGCTTAATACGTTCTCCTATACGGGGGCATTTTCTGTTGCAGCGGCACTTGGTGGAGCAATAAAAACAACTAGTGTAGATGTGGCAAAGCGTAGTTTAGCCAAAACAATTGAGCAATTTAGTGTTAATAGCATCGACTACGAATCACAAGATATTAAAGTTATGGATGTCTTTCATTATTTTAAATATGCACAGCGCCACAATTTAAAATATGATCTAGTTGTTTTAGATCCACCAAGCTTTGCACGCACGAAAGAAAGAACGTTCTCAACTGCGAAAGACTACCCTAAATTACTCGTAGATACAATCGCTATTACGGAGAAAAACGGTATAATTGTTGCCTCAACAAACAATGCAAGCTTTGGGATGAAAAAGTTCAAGAGCTTTATTGACCAAGCCTTTAAAGAAACTAAAACAGCCTATAAAATTGTTGAAGAATACAGCTTACCAAAGGATTTCCGTGCCACACGAGAATATCCAGAATTCAATTACCTAAAGGTTGTTTTTATTAAAAAACTTAACTAAATGAACCTAGACAGAATCGTTTCCTAATGATTCTGTCTTTTTGTTTGGCAGAAATACTAAGATGAACCCTTTTGTTATATTGTTCGAATTCTCAGAATGTTATATAATGTTATTTACAAATTATTGTTCTATAACCATATCATAGGGTTTGTTTCTGTTCCGACTGGGCGCATACGTTTTAACATTTGTCATCTTCAACTTTGCTGGTACGAGCCGGCAAACAATGGAAGAAAACTAAAGAAGGTGTGAATTAGATTGGGATTTTTAAAAATGAATTCAATCTTTATGACAATGACTTCATTAACTTTTGGATTGATCTGTACAATTTATTTTATTAATTCAACATCTGCTATTTTTTCACTTAATGTCATTTCTAATTTTTGGCCTTTACTATTTCTACTAGGAATCGTTTTCGGATTATTTATTTTAAAGAATTATAAAACAAATAGTTCATTTGATAACATTATGTCCATCTTTGTTATCTGCTTATGTGTTGCATCTTTCGGTCTCTATGGATTTTACTTATTCCTTGCTAAAATATTGGGTTCGTAAACATAACAAAAAGATTACTGTATATGCTCTTCTACAAATAAACAGAAAAAGGATTTTCAACTGCTTCTACCAAATATCGATAAATGGAGATGATTGTATGGGATATGTTCGTGAAAAATTATTGATTACAACAGAAAGACTCGTTCTTAGATTATTTCAAACATCCGATGCAGAAACCGTTGCTAAGCTTTGTAATAACTATAATATTTACAAAAGCACCATGTACCTACCTTATCCATATAGTTTAAATGATGCCTTATCGTGGATGGAGCATCATTACGATCATTTTATGCAGGATATTTCGTATGAGTTTGCAGTTACAGATAAGGAAACCGGCGAATTATATGGAGCCATTGCATTATCGAATAATCAACATTTTAATCAAGGTGAAATCGCCTATTGGATTGGCGAGGAATATTGGGGAAAAGGCTATGCTACGGAGGCGGCGCAGTCGATTATTCAATTTGCTTTTGAAGAAAAGAAACTTCACAAAGTGTTTGCCCGATATTTTTCAACAAACCCCGCTTCAGGAAAAGTGATGGAGAAGATTGGCATGAAACAAGAAGGCATTTTAAAAGAACATATCATTAAGGACGGAAAATACGAGGATTTGGTGTATTATGGAATAATTAATGAATAGCCCAGTTTCTCAAAAAGATGTTTCCAACCATTTAGTTCCTTCACCTTAATTTAAAATAAAAGGTGGCCTAAGAAGTATTTTCACCTCTTAGGCCACCAAATTTTCTCTTATAGATATTCCACAAACCAATCCCTAATATATTCTAGTCTATTGATTCTTAACGTTGGTTTTCCGCTCCTAGAAAGTTCGTGATTGGATTCAGGGAAGCGAACAAATTTAGTTTCTTTTTTACGATGTTTCAAGGCAATAAATAATTGCTCTGCTTGTTCAATTGGACAGCGATAGTCTTTTTCACTGTGTAAAATTAACAGTGGCGTCTCCACATTGTCTACATATTTAAGTGGCGAATGATTCCATAGTTTCTCTATATTGTCTAGTCTCGCTTGGATTTGCCAGTCATTGAAGTAATAGCCGATATCACTTACGCCGTAAAAGCTAATCCAGTTAGAAATGCAACGTTGCGTAACAGCAGCTTTAAAGCGATTTGTATGACCGACAATCCAGTTTGTCATGAAGCCCCCATAGCTCCCACCTGTAACACCAAGACGGTTTTGATCAATGAAATCATAATGCTCCAATGCATAATCAACAGCGGCCATGAGATCATTATAATCATTGCCGCCATAATCGCCACGAACTGCATCCACAAATTTTTGACCATATCCATGGCTTCCGCGAGGATTCGTAAAGAGAACAGCATAACCTTGTGCAGCAAGGATTTGGAATTCGTTAAAATAGGAGTTGGCATACATAGCGTGCGGTCCACCATGGATTTCAAGAATAAGTGGATACTTTTCCCCTTCCTCATAGCCAATAGGCTTCATCATCCAACCGCTTACTTTCCAGCCATCTGCCCCTTCATATTCAATTGCTTCTGGAACAGATAATGCTCTCGACATTAAAAATTCTTCATTAACTGTCGTAAGCTGTTCCTTTTCACCAGTATTTAAATTTACGTAAAATAGATCGCCAGGATTTGTAGTCGTGCTGATTGCGACTACCGCTTTGTCATGTTTATGATCAAGTGAAAAACCATAGACATACTGATCATCGTTAATCGCTGGATATAATTCTCCAGAAAGATTGCCAAAATAAATAGCTGTATTTCCATGGTCTGTCACTTGGAAGTAAAAGCTTTTATTATCCTCCAACCATTGTACACGCGGAGCAACGACACCTTGCAGGAAATCACCGACAACAAAATCACCGACTGGCGCGTCAAATTCACTCGTTACATATATCGTATTGTTATTGTCCAAATCATAAATCCATAGCTTTGCTTGTGTCGCATTTTCAAATTCTCGTTCACTGCCAACATAAGCTACGTAGCGGCTATTCGGAGACCATGAAGTAAGATAGAACATCCCCGTTCCTTCCGTTAGCTTGCGACCATGTTTCGTCTCTAAATCCAATAAGTAAATATCACTTATGAATGAAAAATCTAGATCCTCTGTTAAGTCTGCCGTGTAAGAAAGATATTTTCCGTTTGGAGACCATGTACCAAGTTGTAAATTATGTTTTCCTTCCGTCACTAGCTCTAATTCTCCAGATTCCAGATTGACGATTGCAATTTGAGAAAATTGCTCCATATCAATAAACCCAGCAGCATCTGACTTATATTTCATCTTTTCTATTACAATTGGTTTAAGTTCTTTATCATCTTTCTTATCATTATCAGCTTTATCATAAATGCTTTCATTTTTTCCTAGCTTTACTGAGAATGCGATGTTCTTTCCACATGGAGACCATACAGGTGAGGTCGCGCCGTTTTTACAATTCGTAACTTGTTTCGCTTCCCCACCTGCTTTTGAAAGAACAAAAATTTGTGGCTTGCCATTTCTCGTTGACACAAACGCGATTTTACTGCCATCCGGAGACCAAACAGGTGAATTCGTTTTATCTTCACCAAATGTCCATTGTTGCGGTTTTTTATCATTCAAGTTTATGTAAAATAAATTAGACACATAGTCCTTTTTCTTTTCATCAATATGAGTCTGTACATATACAACTTCTGTTCCATCAGGTGATACTTGTGGATCTGCCACTGATTTTAATTGATATAGATCTTCTGGTTTCATCCCTTGTTTCAACGTCATAATTTCCCTATCCCCTTTGTGTGAAAATTTCATTACCTAGTACAATATTTCGACGCCCTAAGTATTATTCCTTCTTTTAAGAAGAAATTGTTTATCAAATGATTTACATGGAATGACATAGTTAAATCGCCATTTTTTTAGCAAGTAGAAAGTCAAATCCCCATCAATAAAGAGAGCACTCCTAGAGAGATGTTATACTACATTAGCTATAATAAAAGAATCTCTTAAAATAGATTTAATTAGGAGATGGATATGTGGCAAAAACAACAGAGTTATTTTTTGTGATTCGATCTATCTTTTTAAGAAAAAACGGTAAAAAATTTTGTATAGTTCTATAGCTATTATCCTTATAAGCTATGCAGTTTTACTGACTGTACGTCCCGCAAAATATCAACAAATCATAACCATAAATATATAAACACTATACGAAATATTTTTCATCCCAATTCTGTTACAATGTTGATAAATGAATGAATAGAAACGAGGATTTTTTTATGCATGTAACAATTGGAGTACTTGCTCACGTGGATGCAGGAAAAACAACATTTTCTGAGCAATTACTATTTCATACAAACAGTATTCAAGCTCGTGGGCGAGTGGATCACCAAGACACATTTCTAGATAATCATGAGCTGGAGCGTCAGCGAGGCATTACGATTTTTGCGGAGCAAGGTCGCATGACGCTTGGAGATGATACATATACGTTAATCGATACACCTGGGCACGTCGATTTCTCTCCAGAGATGGAGCGTGCCATTCGGGTTATGGATTATGCCATCATCATTGTTAGTGCCGTCGAAGGAATACAAGGTCATACGGAAACAGTGTGGCAACTTTTACGCCAATATCACGTCCCAACCTTCTTCTTTATCAACAAAATTGACCGTGAAGGGGCAGATGTTGAAGCCGTTATGGCGCAGCTTCAAAAGGATTGCTCTGCGGATGTTCTATTCGTAGACGAACCGCTCCGTTCTGACTATGTTTCAAACGACATGAAAGAATGGCTTGCTGAACGTGATGAGCAGCTACTCGATGCTTTTCTTAATGAGACATTGGATAGCTCAAACTGCATTACTCATTTACATCAGATGATTAAACAAGAAAAGGCCTTTTTATGTTTTACTGGCTCTGCCTTAAAAGATATTGGGATAAAGGAATTCCTATCACAGCTCCCCCTATTATCAGAGACACATTTTAAGTACAATGCTCCGTTTCAAGGTGAGGTGTTTAAAATTCGTCACGATGGGCATCAACGCTTAACGTTTATCAAGGCTTTGCAAGGAACGTTACATGTCCGTGATGAACTTTCATTTGGGGACGAGACTGAAAAAGTGACGGAAATTCGACTATACAATGGCAGTCGTTATGAGACAGCTCAAGAGGTTAAAGCTGGGGAAATATTTGCAGTTAAAGGGATTAGCCAAGCAAACATCGGCGATATCATTGGTTATTCTAGTAATCCACAACCTTATGAGTTAGTACCGACGTTACAGGCAAAAGTACACTATGAAGGTGATCAGCATATAAAGGAAGTATTAAAAATGTTCCGCACACTTGAAGCAGAAGAACCTTCATTACGTGTACTATGGCATGAAAAATTTCAAGAAATTCATGTACATATTATGGGTGTCATCCAACTCGAGGTTCTTATCGAAGTGCTTCATACACGCTTCTCGCTAAACATTTCATTTAGCGAACCACAGATTTTGTATATGGAAACGATCGCCACAATTGTGACAGGCTATGGTCATTTTGAGCCATTAAAACATTATGCAGAAGTCCATTTATTAATGGAGCCAAATACACGCGGTACCGGCAATACATTTGTCAATGCATGCCATGCGGATGATTTATCAGTTGGACATCAACGACTCATTGAAAAACATTTATTCGAGCGCGATCACCATGGGCTGTTAACTGGTTTTCCCGTGACAGATATACGCTTCACGCTTTTAACGGGACGCGCACATAATAAACATACTGAAGGTGGCGATTTCCGTGAAGCAACATTCCGTTCATTACGGCAAGGGCTGGAGCAAGCTGAAAATGTATTACTAGAGCCGTATTACTGCTTTAAACTCAAAGCCCCTAGTGATTTTATTGGACGCATGATGACCGATATTCAGCAAGCTGCCGGTACATTTGACGCACCAATCTTAACTGAACATGATGCGATTGTAACCGGTCGAGCCCCTGTCGCAACATTTATGAACTACAGCACAACATTTGCCGCCTACACAAATGGGAAGGGCGTACTTTCACTACAATTTGATGGCTATGACGCGTGTCACAATACAGAAGACATTATTGCGCAAATTGGCTACGATAAGAACGCCGATCCCGAATATACATCCTCTAGTATTTTCTGTGCAAAAGGCAAGGGCTACTCCGTTCCATGGCATGAGGCACAAGCTGCGATGCATTGTATTGACTAAATTTATAGAAACAGGACATGATTTGTTTAAACTGCCCCGAAAAAGTTAGACACCTATCTAACTTTTACGGGGTTTTTTTATATTTCGTGGAGAGTTATTTTGCTATCGTGGGTATTCCCCTGCCTCGCGCGGGTATTTTCCCTGCTTTCGCGGGTATTTACCTTCCTTCCGCAGGTATTCTTGCTTCGCGCGGGTATTTACCCTCCTTCCGCGGGTATTTACCTTCCTTCCGCGGGTATTTCCCCTGCTTCCGCGGGTATTTCCCCTGCTTCCGCGGGTATTTTCCTTTCTTCCGCGGGTATTTCTCCTGCTTTCGCGGGTATTTACCTTCCTTCCGCGGGTATTCTCTTGCCCCACGCGGATATCAATCCTATGCTGGCGACGCCATTCTACGATCATGCAAGGAATATACCTTTCTCCTGGGGACATTCATCTTATCCCCCGCATCTTAGATTCACAAAGCTTGTTTCGTTTTCTGTGCCTGTTTGAAAATGGGAAATGAACGTTCTACGACAACGCAGCTATGGGAATTAGAGAAATCCATTAAAACCTTGCCTGGGCGACTTTTTAAAAGTTGCAAATTATCTATCAATTCAACCAATAGCTGATGACCATTACCTCGTGGGTGCCAGTTTAAATGATAATCATTTAGTTCCTTCACCGCTTTTAAAAATTGATGATACTCTTGCTCTACAAAATTGATCAGTTGTTTATTTTTATGAGCTACTTGCGATAAATCCTCTACATATACTTCATAAAAGCGCATCACTATCGAACACAATAAATCATTGACCCGAGCAGCACTTAGTATTGCCTTAGGGACTTGGGAAAGTCGCTCTAAATTTGGTTTTGCACGAGTCGAATCGATGCGTGTAATTAAATGATACTGCTCACCATTCACCTCGTACACAATTGGATTTGTCGGCATATACATCATAAAATCATTTGTTTTTGTTTTAAGCTGATCTGTAATATTCGCCTTTGCAAAAAGGTGCCCATTAAAACGTTCATTTTGAATCCAAATAATATCTTTGTTATATAAAATTTGATCAAACAATCTTTCATTACTAATAAGATTGTTAGCTATTAATTGATCGACCAGTGATTCTACGACCATTCTTGTTGTAGCTTTCTTGGCAACTTCAGTGCGTGGTTGCTTACAAATTTCCATATCTACATATTGCGATTCTTGTGTTGTACATACATGAATATTCGTCATACGTGCATCCTCTTTTCGTACATATTTTTCAAAACGGAAGTATTCTTTCGCATAAAAAAAGGATCTCCTACAACTAGAGGAAATCCTTCATTCTATCTTTTTCATTCGTCACATAATGTCAAATTATACCCAAGCATAAAAGAATTGCCTCGAAAGCGACTACCTTCTTTTATTTTGGGCGTTTGACGTACAGTGACGAACAGAGCATTCTGTTTTGTCAACATGCCACCTCCTATTCCTCGTAGGGTTATGGTGTGTACTCATAATAGGCAGGTATCCTGACTCATGATCATCGCTACTTTTCCCCTTCCCGTCGTTAAACAGTGGTATATGAAAAGTCGCTCACATTTACAGTTGCGGGACAGTGTCGGATTTGCACCGACTTCCCTTTTAAGTAAATTGCACGCAATTTACACCTATTACTCCACGCTATTCAGTTGTTAAATAGATCAGACAAGACATATTCTTTTCTAATTATTCCCTTTAATAGTAAAGGGTGTTCTAGTTAAAAGCAAGTCGATTGTGTTTATTTTTATTTTCCTTTTTGCACTAAAGCATCCGTAACTCTCCATCTATATCTAAAACAGTAAAAAATAATCTGGTAAATAACAGGAAATCAAATCCCTACACCTCCTACATAGACTAACTACTCTAAACTTTCTATTTTTCTCATCAGAATAAGGATGTCTAACGGCAACAATTGTATCAAAGTATCTTTCTCCGTTTGAAATTGCATTTCCAATCGAGATAGCTTCAGCACATACTGTATCAAGATAACCTAGTAGCATGTTATTCGGTAGGCTTTACCGGAATATTACCATAAGTATGGAAAAATTAATAAGATGTTCAAAAAGGAGAGCCTTTTTGAACATCTTTACTTTATTGCAATGGAATATTCAGTTCAATATTTTTTCCGATAGGATTGAAGTAATAGTTTAAATATATTTTTGCTTTGCCATCATAATTTTCAAAGTTCTCCGTCGCAAATAGGTACTGCTCATCATCTGAGAACGAGCCACTTGTATATTCTAACGTCGTGCCATCTGCTTTTACAGCACTATTTAGAAACGAATGTCGACTTCTATCATCCCATTTCTTTGCAGCAACTGATACACCTTGCTGCGCTACAGAAATATCCCAATCCAAATAATCGGGCTTCGTGAGTACTTCTTTTGTACCAAAATCGACTTCGATAAAATCCTTGCCCTTTGGAACGGCATGAACAGCTCCAATTAATATTTTGAGTGAATCTGAATCATGGAAATAGTTACTTTGTAAATTTAGTGTGAATTTACCCTCGCGAATATTTCTGCCTATAAACATGCCATTTTTAACGCCTTCTTCTCTTCGCTCCCCATTTTCCGTCACAACCGCAATATTTTCAAGAGATAAAATTTGCATCGTATTCGCTTCATCTAATTCAATATCGAGTGCCATTCTTAATGGAGATCGGCGAATTTTTGTAATCGTAAATTTCTGACTATCGACATTTACAGTACGATTCGCAGTAAAAATTTTCTCCTTAGCGATTTCATTTTGTAGTGAAAACGGAATCGAAATTTCAATATTCCCCTTATCTTTTTCATAAAAATGAAAAACCGCTTTAAAATCCTTTGATGTATAAGCGAAAGGCTCAGAAAAACTATAATCTACTGAAGAAGAGATGCGTGTTTGATAGGATTGATTGCCCGTAAATGAACCTCCGCCTTCAATTTCTTTGTCCCCTTGGAACAATTGAACTCCCTCCAAGTGTAATTCCGAAATATCAAATGAGGCATCGGCGTCATAGTAAAGTACTAATCCCGAATTATCAGCAATCGCGCCTTGCAAAGTAAGCGATAGTCCATTTTTAGACTGCGTCACATTGATTTCTTCAAAGTAGTCATTGTCCACAATATCTTTTATTCCTTTATCTCTTACAACCGCAGATACAATTACTTGAAAGCCAGGTATTTTTGCAACATGGCTAGCAATCGTAGGAGAAACACGAATTGAAAATAAAAAGCTTAAGCAAAACAAAAAGGCTATTGAAACCGAAACAATGCGCTTCTTTGCTCTTTTTTCTCGTTGAACTTTACGAAACATATCCATCCGTACTTGTTGAAGTTTCTCCTTTGGAACGTCAATCGGTAGTTTACTCATAGCCAGTCCTCCTTTTCTCCAGCGAAGTTTCTAAGCTTCTTTAGTATGTAATGAAGCTTAGACTTTACAGTACCCTCCGGAATTTGATTTAGTTCGGCAATTTCTTTGTTTTTTAGTTGCTGAAAATATTTCATATAGACGAGTTGCTGCTCCGACAAGGATAAATGTTCCAATAACCGCTCCATATCAGAGTAGATGACCCATTCAACTTGGTGATGTTCCTGAATTGAAACGGTTGGTTGACGTTTTCGTAAATGGTCTTTACAACAATTGATTAAGACGCGCACGAGCCATGTTCTGGCATATTCGTGCTGTTTAACGGTATGCATTTTTTTCAGTGCCTTGTAAACTAGGTCCTGCATCACGTCTAAAGCGTCTTGCTCATTTTTCAAATATGTAAAAGCCATGCGATATAAAATATCTTCATCCATTTCAATAAGTGAAAGTATCGCTTGATGATCCCCACGAATAGCACGCTGCACGATTTCAAATTCCATCCTTTTCGCCTCCTTCCTCCATTAGACGGAGCGATGCTTCATTTCGTTCAAAAATTTTAAAATTATATAGGAAACCGTCTATGGATTTGCCTTTAATCTTTGCATCAAAGATGTTCCTTTGAAGACATAAGTTTTTAATTCCTTCTTCAACGAACCTGCGACGTTAGTTGAAGAGCAACAATCTTTCATCTAATACCTTGTAGTCTCGGTGTTTCTAAAATTTTTGCTCCCTTCAAATAAAAAAATAGGTGTCCATTTCTGGGCGCCTATTTTCCCCTTGAAATATAACTGTTGAATGTAAAACCTCCGAGCAATATCATACAAAAAGCTAAAATAATGTTCTCTATTGAAACAGATTTAATACCATTTAGAAGTAGTATAGCTAGAACAGCTAATACAATGATGATCGACCAGAAAAGTAAATTTTGATTGTACCTATTCCTATTTTGAATTGTGCGTTCGTCTTCAATTATCTCGTTCTCTTTTTCCATTGTAATATCGGATAACGCCCAAAAGCAAAATTATACTCATAGGTATAGACCCGTATGAGTATGGCTGTTCAAATAGAGCAACTAACAAATTAATTACAACTAAAGTCGCAACGCACAACCAAATACTTATCGATTTTTTTCTGTCAGAATGCACTAGACTCATCCTCCTCAAAAATGAAAATATTCTCTACATTTTCATAAAAAAATCTTAGAGAGCCCAACTTTTAACTAGGATTGTAGGTGATTTTCTATTGCAATTACTGTTTGTCCCGTTATTCTTAGTTCTTTAGCAAATTGTTCTTGTATTAATCCAGCTTCATTTCTAAATAATTTGGCCTGAAATGATGCCAAGGCTCTAAAATTATAATCATCCTGTCCACGCTTCCAAAAGTAAAGATTTCTTTACAACTATTGTATACAATTTAACCCAAAAATGAACAAATGAATTATTCAACTAACGGAACCTAATGATTCACGAAATATAAAAAGATAAAATTTCTTCACGTTTAGTAGATTAAATCTGCCTTTTTCTTTTAACAGCACCAATCTTTAGGAAAACAGCCATTTTTAAAGTTAGTTGAGTCTGGTAGGATCTTCATACAACTTCGGAGCTTTTCGTAATTTACTTGCTTGTTCGTATGCAAATGCGAGTTTTATTAAAACATCCTCACTAAATGCAGTGCCTGCGAATGTTATGCCAAACGGTCTCCCATTTTCCATATACCCCGCTGGGACGGCAATAGACGGATATCCGGCTTTCGCGCTAATTGTCGAGCCTATATATGATGGAAACATTATCGCATCTAGCTCATATTTTTTTAATGTATAATCTATTCCTTGCTCTTGAGAAAAATACAAGTCCTCTAATTTGGCATTTAAATAGTCAGAATCTCTTAACATGTTCGGTAAATTCTCTATTGATTCCAATTTGTCCTGCCCATATTTCAACGACTTTTCTCTTGAACGTTTATTAAATTGAATTAACTCAGAGATAGAATTTACAGGCATGTGAGAAGGTAAATTTACAAGGAAATTATTTAAACTATGCTTTAATTCATAGAGCATTACTCCCCTTTTCCAGTCTCTGTGAAAAGAAGGGATTTCGATGTCTTCATTAATAACGGCCCCTTGCTCTCTTAAAACCTGAATTGCATTATTAAAAAGGGTTTCGTCATATTCCTCTGACTCATAATAAGTTTTGGAGGCATTCGTATAAACACCAATTCTAGCGCCCTTTAATCCTGTAGCATCTAAAAAGATGGAGTAGTCTTGCTGTATCCTTCTTTCACTTTTATATGTAGCTACGTCGTCTTTATCTACTCCTGTTAATACGCCCAATAAAATAGCTGCATCTGTAACCGTTCTTGCCATTGGTCCTGCTGTGTCTTGAGAGTATGTAAATGGAATAATGCCCTGACGACTTATGAGCCCTACAGTCGGTTTTATGCCGACTACTGAATTTGTAATAGCAGGACTTAAAATCGAGGCATCTGTCTCCGTTCCAATTGATAGAACAGCAAAATTCGATGCCACTGCTACCGCCGACCCCGAGCTGGATCCTCCCACATAAAGTTCTGGATCTCCATAAGGATTAAGTGTTTGTCCAGCTCGAGAACTATACCCCGCCCACATCGTACTCGACATACCATTCGCTAATTCAGTCATATTTGCTTTCCCTAAAATAACAGCCCCCGCTTCACGGAGCTTTTTTACTAGAAATGCATCCTGCCCAGCTACATAGTTTTCTAATGCTATTGCGCCTGCACTAGTATGCATAAAATCTTTCGTTTCGATATTGTCTTTTAAAACAACCGGAATTCCATGTAGAGGCCCTCTAGCCCCTTTTGTTCGTCTTTCTTCATCTAATGCCTCAGCAATAAATATCGCTTCAGGATTAATTTCAAGCATAGAATTAATTCTCTGTCCATCTTGATCATACTTAGCAATTCTGTGTAAATAATACATTGTTAATTCTTTTGATGTAATCTCACCATGTTCCAAAGCTACCTGAATATCAATTACTGACAATTCTTCTCTAAAAAAGCTATTAAACTTTATCCCCATTTAAGTTCCCCCTTGCTTTCAATACAAATCGATACGCTTCTTCTATCATTATAGTATTTAATTACTTTAGTCTAAACATTTATATTAGGCTTATCATTAATAGAATTATCGTTAAAAATACAACACCTATAACAGAACTAATTTTTGTTTGCACTATTTCTTTCTCGGTCAGATCTCTTTTAAAGTTCTTACGTTTCTGCCCCTCTATTGCACTCTTGTCTTTAAAATATCGAAATAGCGTTACTTGTCCGTTTAAAATTGCTTTCTCAGGTTTGAAGAATTGCCAAATAAACATCGCATATAAAGGAATAAATAATGCGATAAATGTTAATATTTACATCAACTCCCTTAAAGTCTTTTGTTTCAAATTTTTTAATGCTATGTTTATTCTATTCTATAAATATTCCTAAACACCTTGTATGATTTCGAAACCTTTCCTTAGAGATCCCCGCCTAACCTTCTCAGGATTAGTAGGCAACATAAAGCAATCCTTTTAGCCAAACCCTTGTATCATGCTCCGCAAGCTCGCATTTTGTATACAACGGGGTAATGTCATTGGTTGCATATTTTCCAATTCGCTACCAAACCATACTGTATTGTGCTACACTCTCTATACATATAGAATTTTCAGTTAGTTTGGACAGAGTCAGGGTTGGGGATCATTGAAGATGCTTAGGGGCATTTAGGGTGTCGTAATGTGCTTATTTGGCTTGGCTTATATTTCAACATGTCAGTGAAGGTTTGGAAAAAAATGAATAATTAATCCGGAGCTGCTTTAGCCTAAGAAAAGGCACGTTTGAGAGGTGAATGACATTGAATACTATTATTGAACTAAGAACATTAATACTTTTTCTAATTGTGCTACTTTTAATAATTCCTCTTTTTGGTTTTGTAGCAAGGAAATTCTTAGGTGCCGAGAGGAAGAAATGGTTTTCTACTGATTACCTGAACGAAAGACATAAAAAACTAGATCTGTTGGTACGACTACTTTTTATGACTCTAGTATTAATTAGCGCGTATTACACAATTAACAATGATACGGTTGAAATTGCATGGTATTTTGAAACATGGTTTATCATAATTGTTTTTTTAGTATCCTCTGAAATTTTACGAGCATTTATGGAATGGAAATACGCAGAAAATAGAAAAGACTTTGTTGCTACTATCGCAGAAATGATGTTTATGATTTGCATCGTATTTTTGACGATAAAAACTGATTTTTTCGGCTTATTTAATAGTTAATTCGAAAGCTATTAACCTCAGGAAATTGACTAGACCTCTCTTTAAATAGAAAAGGCTATTTCGCAGAAAATCCCTCTGCAAAATAGCCTTTTTTGATGGATAATGTTACACGTTAATGTCCACTAAATCTCTGTGTAAGCTTTTGTAAATTTTCAGCTTGTACACATAGGTCTTGTGACACTACCATGTTGACCGCTTGCATGGAGGCACTTTGCTCATCAACTGACTGTAGAACGACTTCTGTGGAATTAGTTAAACTATCCATTCCATTTGCGATAGTCGAAACTAGTTTTGTAACCTCATTCGCACTACTTGTAAGCTCTTCAGAGGTTGTGGATATATCCTCTAGCTGGTTCGTCATTTTGCTAACATGCTGAGAGATCGTACCAAACGACTTTGTAGCCTCATCAATAACATAGACGCCCTGTTGAACGTTTTTCAAGTCTTCTTCGACAGAGGTAGCTACTTGTTTTGTATCGCTTTCAATACCAACTACTAGCTCGACAATTTGAATAGCCGAATGCTTAGATTGCTCTGCCAATTTTCGGACTTCCTCCGCTACTACTGCAAAGCCTTTACCATGCTCTCCCGCACGCGCCGCTTCAATCGCTGCATTTAATGCAAGCAAATTCGTTTGATCTGTAATGGCCGTAATCATTTCGGTCATAGATTTTATATCTGTCATTTTGCCTGATAATTGTTGCATTAATTGACTTGTTTTTTCAGTAGAATCCGAAATGAATTCCATTTGATTTTTAGCTACATGTAAAATTTCCGCACCATTGCCTGCAATGTCATTTGCTTCTTTCGCATGATCAAATACATCTTGCGTTGCCACGGTAATTCGTTCAATGCCATCAGCAGTTTCCTGCATAGCTATAGCACTCTCATTTGCAGACTGCGCTGCTTTCTTAAGACCATCAGTTGTATTCTCCATTTGTGAATCAACTTCGTTTACTGCATCTGTAATTTCATTTGTACTTGCTGATAGCTCCTCTATGCTCGCTGATAATTCTGTAGAACTACTTGCAATTTTTTGTGTCATCGTATGTAGTTGTTCCTTCATCTCAATAAACGCTTTAGCTAACTCTGAAACCTCATCATTGGAATTTATCTCAATAGGAGAACTGTGCAAATTCCCCTCAGCGATAGCTTGAGCGGATGTTGCTAATTGTTTAATTGGCTTAATAATTTTATATTTCACATAGAAAATACACGAAATTGTCATTGTAATTCCTATTACTGTTAATAAAGTAGATAGCCATTCTAAAGATGTTAAATTTGTTAGGTCTATAATCAAAATAACACCCATGAGAACATTTAAAGTAGAAAAGCCAATTATACTTTTTCTTCGTAAACTCATACTAAATTCCCCCAACTATAATATTATTCCTAGAAACAATTATAGTTTAAATCTCCTAAAATTCATAGAAAAAAGTCCAACTTTTGTAAGAAATAAGAATTATAAAAAGCACTTTGCGCTAGACAAAGTGCTTTCATCATCAATTATTTTAATTTCATAATACTTGATCCGGCAATACCTGGATGTGTCATCTCATATGGATCTAGAATTAAATCTAATTGTTCTTTCGTTAGTACACCCTCTTCAAGGCATAGCTCACGAATTGAACGACCAGATAGGATTGCTTCGCGTGCAAGTCGTGCAGCTACTTCATAGCCAATATGTGGGTTCACTGCTGTTAGTACGCCAACGCTTTTTTCCACATATTCTTTCATGCGGTCTTCGTTTGCTTCAATATCCTTCAAGCAATTTTGTGTAAATGCTCGGAACACATTATTCATAATACTAATAGATTGAATTAAGTTAAAGACTAGTACAGGCTCCATTACGTTTAATTCTAATTGTCCTGCTTCAGATGCTAAAGAAATCGTTTGATCATTACCAATTACTTGGAAGGCCACTTGGTTAAGTACCTCTGGCATAACAGGATTTACTTTCCCTGGCATAATAGACGATCCAGGTTGACGCGCTGGTAAAATGATTTCCCCTAATCCAGCACGTGGACCAGAAGCCATTAAACGAAGGTCATTAGCAATTTTCGACATATTAATCATACAAATTTTTAATGCGCCTGATACTTCTGTATAAGCATCCGTATTTTGTGTTGCATCTACTAAGTGAGTAGCGCCTTTAAGCGGCAATCCTGAAATTTCAGCAAGATGAATATCAACTGATTGAATATAGTCAGGGAATGCATTTAATCCTGTACCAACAGCTGTCGCTCCCATATTTACATCATATAAATTCGGGCGAGTTTGGCGAATGCGCGCAATATCACGAGTGATTACACGGCAATATGCTTCAAATTCTTGCCCTAATCGAATCGGTACAGCATCTTGTAAATGCGTACGACCCATTTTAATAACATGCGCAAATTGCTCCGCTTTTTGGTGGAACACAGCTTGCATGTTTTCCATTGTAAGAAGTAGTTCATCTATCAAATTCAACACAGCAATATGAATTGCTGTTGGGAAAGCATCGTTTGTTGATTGTGACATATTTACATGGCTGTTTGGGCTAATTGCATGGTAGTCCCCTTTTTCTTTGCCTAAAATCTCTAGGGCACGGTTAGCAATCACTTCGTTGGCATTCATATTAATCGATGTGCCAGCACCGCCTTGGATTGGGTCAACGATAAATTCAGCATCCCACTCGCCATCAATAACTTCTTGTGCAGCCTCGACAATTGCATCTCCGATTTCTTTTGAAAGTAGGTGTACCTCCATATTACTCAATGCAGCTGCTTTTTTAACAATACCCATTGCTTTAATAAGTGCTGAATGAATTGAATACCCTGTAATCGGGAAATTTTCAGTTGCACGAAGCGTTTGGATTCCGTAGTAAGCATTGCTTGGTAAGGCACGTTCACCTAAAAAGTCTTTTTCTATACGTTGTGTGGACATAATTGTCGTCTCCTTTTATGTAATCCTCACACTTGATAGTAGCTAATAACTGCCGTATTGTAAACAGTCATTTGTCTGTAAAATGAAAAATTCCTGAAAAGACATTATTATTTATTCCTTAAAAGCCGAGATCTACTCTGAAACAATAAAGAAAATACATGTACATGATGGTTGAAGATGGTTAATATCGTCCTAACCTGATTATAAGGTTCACTTATTCGTTACTATCAATCTCTATGGATTCTTCTATATAGATTTCTCCTTTTTCATTTTCCCGCATGACATCGATTTTCACTTGTTCATCGTTTTTCCATTCGATCTTGAAGTTGTCTGGAGCATACATATCACTAGGAATATACTCAATATATTTTTCTAAAACACTTCCCCTTTTTCCATAATAGATATGGACCGTTGCCGAGAGACCGGATTCAATTGATGGAATTACTTCCCTAAACTCAATGATATTTACAAGCCCCGGTGAATCACTCGTTTTAAACGTAAATGAACTTTGTCCGTCGTGTACTATTTTAAACGGGATAAATTCTTCAGCATTAGTTTGTTTTTTATCAAATTCTCCTAATTCAAGAGGAATTGAATCTTCAGCATTAAATTTAATGACGTCGGGGTTTTGTTCTTCTCCATATAACGTAATCGTTGCTTCAGCATCATTTTTCCAGCTGATCGTAACATTTGAATCGTCAAGATTCTTTCCATCATTTTTAACAATTCGTTCGATATATTTATCTCTATATTTTACTCTAACTGTGGACGGGAAAAATAAAGCTGTTTCTCCTTTTTCTACGACTTTAATGACATTTATCCCATCCGGTGACTCGCTGGTCATTATTTCCTTTTCTTTAAATTTTATTATATAAAAATGATAATAGCGATCAACACTAAAACGGAGACAATTAGACCAAAAACAAGACAACCTTTTAAGAGACTTTTCATCGTTTGTTTAACAGGATACAGTTCGATATTCTCATCCATACTCATTATGCTCCCCCTTTAACTCTCGATTGGTCACCACAACCTTTAATGACCCAATTAACAAGGTTCCTATTAACGAATATTTATTTACTTCAAAATTCCGCCCTCTTTGAAAATGAATTTGATAAAACGTTTACTCATCCTATTCTTCAAAATTTTGCAATAAAAATAATTAATTCTTAAAACAGCCTACCTCATTATTTATATAACGTACAAATATCCCCAATTGTTCACGGACCACAATCAAAAAAGCTGAACTAATTGGTTGTATTAGTTCAGCTAAATTTGACTATTATAATGTTGTACCTTATAACAAGAACACTGCTGTGATAAAGATATGACTTTAATTCTTGACTTATAATAAATTTAAAACGCTCGGTTAATGATTATTTATTAGAAGACACTGTAAAACGGCTGTTAACATGTTTGGGATTTTCAATTTCATTTAATACAGCAACGGCATAATCTGCATAGCTTACATAGCTTTCCCCAGCATCATTTACTAATAAATGATCTTCTCCAGCAGTATAGCTACCTGTACGTGGACCTTCTGGATCAAAGAAAGCAGATGGGCTTAAAAATGTCCAAGTACTGGCTGATTGTTGTAAGTCGTGTAAATTTTCACCTTGGTTTTTAGCTGTCGCATAAAACATTTCTGGAAAATCTGGTGTATCCATTACGCGTACAGTTTTCTCTGGGTCTACAAACAAACTTCCCGCACCACCGACAACAAATAATTTTGTATCAATACCCGTGAAAATATCAATTAAATGACGGCCAGCTTTCACATGTAATTCCTCCTGACCAAAAGGAGCACCAAACGCATTTACGACTACGTCAAAGCCTTTCACATCTTCTTGAGATAATGCAAAAACATCCTTTTTAATTACTGGAATATTTGCTGTTACTTTGGAAGCTGAGCGAACAATCGCGGTTACATCATGACCACGTTGCAGTGCCTCCTCTACAATCTTTTGTCCTGCTTTCCCTGTTGC
The DNA here is from genome assembly GCF_042755925.1 of Lysinibacillus sp. NPDC059133. Classification (NCBI taxonomy): domain Bacteria; kingdom Bacillati; phylum Bacillota; class Bacilli; order Caryophanales; family Bacillaceae; genus Lysinibacillus; species Lysinibacillus sp. NPDC059133. The sequence goes on from NZ_JBHZDH010000012.1 coordinate 45,263, forward strand.
ACCAATTACTGCAATTTTCATCATTATAATTCCTCCTATTTTTCAATTGTAACCATTTCAGTTACAGGTTAGATACAAAAGATCGACTTCGTTGATTTAACGAAGTTGATCTAGCACATCCTGTAAAGTTTGTGCTTGAAGTTGTTCTTCCATTGCATGCCAAACAGATGTATAAACACCTTCCAATGTCCGTTGGATTTTTTGACCAACTGCACAAGCTGGATTTGGCTCATCATGAATCGCAAATAGCTGCTCTGGTCCATCAATCGCATGGTAAATAGCTAATAGCGTTAAATCTTTTGGCTCTACTAAAAGGTCATAGCCTGCAATACCTGATTGCGAGGTAAGCAAGCCCGCTTTTTTCAGTACACCAATCATACGTCGCACAACAACTGGATTTGTATTCACACTTCCAGCAATGTACTCAGACGTTAGCTGACTTTTATCAGATGTTGTTGCAATAAGCGAAAGTATATGGATCGCTACCGAAAATCGACTGTTCACCATATGTATCACCACCCGTTGTAACTATTATAGTTACAGGTTTGAATAAAAGCAAACAAATTGCTCTATTTACACCTGCATTTATTTTTTTCATTTTACGAAGTATTATACTTTCTTTACGTAAATGACTAATTCTTGTCGTATTTCTCCATCTTCCTCATAAAAATCTAAGTTATGAAATTCATACTTAAAATGGCCAACTGGAAACGTCACACTTTCCCCCTGCGCTGCAGCTAATGTCCCTGCCACATCATGTGATACCATATGCAAAAGCTCTGTACCTAAAACCGAATCTACAAATACCACGTTCATTATAAAACACCTCCTCAGCTATTATAGCTTAGAAGGCGCTTACATTTATAGTCTTTCTTTATAACGTTTCAGGCGAATTTCCTCAACGACTTGCATCATTATATGTATTTGCTCCAATGTTAATTTAGTAGAGATGTGTGGTAGCTCAGACCCCTCTTTTACTTGAGGAGTATTCGTAAGCAATTTCGTCCTTAAACGCTGCTCACGTTCTCTTCCGTCTATTTGAAAAATCAATGATCTCCTCACATCATTCACCTCTAAATTTTATTTGGATTTCCAGATTAAAACTTATATCGGTAAAAATTTCATAAATTTAAACATCCTTCATATTTTTATTAGAAAGTTTGGCTCTATTATAAATAATAAAGGTTTCTCTTTTGGTATTTTTATTCGTCGCTTTGACTGTTCTTTCCATCACCTCGACGATTCTATCCACGACTTCGGCCTATCTGTCCTTCTCTTTGCCAATTCTATCCGTCACCTTGGATGTTCTTTCCGTCACTTCGGATGTTCTTTCCGTCGCTCTGACTTCTATCCACGATTTTGCCGATTCTATCCATCACCTTGGATGTTCTTTCCGTCGCTTCGGCTGTTCTTTCCGTCGCTTTGGCTGTTCCTTCCGTCGCTTTGACTTCTATCCACGATTTTGGTACTTCTATCCACGACTTTGCCGATTCTATCCATCACTTCGACGATTCTATCCATGACTTCGGCCTATCTATCCTTCTCTTTGCCAATTCTATCCATCGCCTTGAGCTGTATCTCCACTCCTTCACTGTTTGATTGCTTAAAAAAACAGCAACCAAAACGGCTGCTGCTTCAAGTTAAACGGCAATTGGTGCTTTAATTGTTGGGTGTGGATCATAGCCCTCAATAGAAAGATCTTCGAGCTCTATGTCGAAAATTGACGCTTTATTCGGATTGATTTTTAAGGTTGGTAGGTCCTTAGGCTCGCGGGAAAGCTGTTCTTTTACTTGCTCCACATGATTTGAATATATATGAGCATCCCCAATGCTATGAATAAATTCGCCGACTTCTAAACCACATTCATGAGCAATTAAATGTGTCAGTAATGCATATGACGCAATATTAAATGGACAGCCTAGTAATGTATCGAGGCTTCTTTGCATTAGTTGACAGCTCAATTTGCCATTTGCGACATAAAATTGGAACATCACGTGACACGGAGGTAGTGCCGCTTTACTGCCCTTTGCTCCCGCATTAATAACATCCTCTGGATTCCATGCATTGACAATAATGCGTCGTGAATCTGGATTGTGCTTGATTTGATCAATTACATCTTGCAATTGATCGATACTTTCTCCTGTTGTTGTTGTCCAATTACGCCACTGCTTGCCATAAACATTTCCAAGCTCTCCGTATTTACGTGCAAATTCATCGTCTGTTAAAACACGCTCACAAAATGATGCTAACTCTTTTTTATAGTCTGCATTGAAAGACTCGTCCATTAAGCAACGGCGACCAAAGTCTGTCATGTCAGGACCTGAATATTCATCAGACTCAACCCATTTTTTAAAAGCCCATTCATCCCAAATATGATTGTTGTTTTGCAATAGATAACGAATATTTGTATCCCCTTTGATGAACCAAAGTAGCTCACTTGCTACAAGTTTGAATGGTACACGTTTCGTCGTTAAAAGAGGAAAGCCTTTGCTTAAATCAAATCGCATTTGATAGCCAAATACACTATATGTACCAGTTCCTGTACGATCTTCCTTTTTAACACCATTCTCTAATATATGTTGTAGTAAATTTAAGTACGCGATTTCTGGATGCGCCATGTCAATCAACAGCTCCTTCAAGTATGCTGTTGACCATTATAACATCTAATAACTACATTTGGACGCCCAAAAATAAAAACAATATTTACATATCTGAGCCGAAGGAATTGTTTTCCAACTCCTTTGAGATTTCACTCTCAATCGTGACAAAAAACGTTGGTAACAAAATAATATTAAATAAAATAGGAACTATAATCAGTAAGAGATCCATCCCTGGGGAAAAATAGAGACCAAAAGCAGTCAGTAACCCTGACATGACTAGAAAGACAGTTTGCACACCGATAATCATAAACGGAATGATTTGGTACATATAGTTAAGCTTTCGGAACTGATGCATGCTTTCTGGATCTTCTATAATTCTCTTTTTTAAGCGTCTTGATAAAATTATACAGGCAATTAGCTGTGCAATAATAAAGCTAAAATAAATAACACTATGTAAAACCATTTGCCCTTTCATAACCGTGCCATTAAAATGTCCTACCCGCTGCTGAAGTAGCTCGTTGACCGCTCCTTCGTAAACATATTCCTGCTCACTAAAATAAGTGGGCGGCGGTTCCATAAAGCCGAGCGTTGCCCAATCCTTTGAGTTGGCTTTCCAGTCGATTAATTTACTAGCCAAAATGCGTAATTGAATGGCATCATTTTCTCCAAACATTCCTACTAAAAAAGTATATGGTATCGCTACCTTCATTTGCCCATTTTGTTTTTCATTAATTAAATCTTTAATGGAAAAAGTATACGCAACATCTGTCTGGTGGGCTTCATAACGAGCATCCTCGATCTTCCAATGACTCGCTAAGGAAGATTCAATGTTATTTTTCATGTCAACATACGGCGTATCATTATGTAAATTCTTTGGAATTTTATAGACAAAACGATTGTCACCCCCAATAATGCAGATATCTACTTTCACCGCATCATTCTCAAAGTTCTTAGCGATTGCTGTCATCTGGTACGACATTATGACTACTAGAAAAAGGACTAGTGATAATCCTTTCTTTGTCATGCAACGCTCCCCCTTTTCGTCACATATGATAGATTTACATTATCATAGGCTACACCGAAAAAACTATTTCGTTATTCCGAAAAAGCAATAGTGGTTTTCCGAAACAACTTTTTCGGTATTCCAAAATTACCAAAAATTATGGATAATATAGTAGTACTTAAGATTGAAATGGGGCATTATTATCATGCAAAAAATTGAGAGAAAACGATGAGTAAATGGACATATAGTATTTTCATAACCTACCTACTCCTCGGTATTTATGTACTTGTAGTTGCATCAAAAATACCTTATATTGGTATTTCGCTAGACACAACTAGCGAACAACCCGTCATGACCGAGTTCTATTATCCAAATTGGGCACAGCAACATAATATTGAAAAAGGGGATCTGCTACTGACAATCGACGGCAAGCCCGTTCGTTCTAATCAACTCGATTCTTCTGTACGTTGTGCAAAAGAACTAACGTTTATGAAGCCTAATGGAGATGTTCATGCTGTTTCAGTTAAGCATAAAGATATTCCGGAAGAATTTTATTTGCAAATTATTTTTCCACTTTTTTATTTTGTTCTATCTTTTGGCGTTGCTATCTTTTTATGGCGAAGAAATACTGATAATCTACTAACTAGTCTACTAACATTATTTTTATTAACCTGTTCTTTAGCTTATATAAGTACAGGAGCCTCAGTTAGAGGAAATCTAATTGGCGGATTCGTAATAGGTATTGGTATAGTTTTATGCATAGTGCTTTTTATTCACTTCTTACAATTTTATTTCCGCTACCTACGTATAGAATGGCCGTACCTCAATACGAAGTGGCTTTATTTAACACTACTATTTATACCTTGCTGTGATTTCATAAGAATAGTTAATTCTGACTTTTGGACAGTCACATCATTAATTAAGTTAGGAATGTTTGCTGTACTTGTTCTCTATGCGATTTATATTTTACTAACGAGTTATTTACGAACTAGACTGGAAAAAATCCGTTTGATTACTATTGCGTTTATTACGCCTTTCTTGCCGTTTTTACTGTTTTTCGTCATACCTCTAATATTTGGTCTGGATCCTATTTTACATGCTGAGGTAGCTGCATCATCCTTATTATTTATTCCTTTTTCATTTATCTTCATTCAAGTGAATGAACGATTATTCGATATTGAATATCAATTATCTCGTTTACGTTATTATTCAACACTTGCTTTTTTTTGTGCATTACTATTAACTACGGGCATTACTCTCCTGTTTATTGACAAATTATCGATCGTTAAAATTACGGGTGTTTTTATACTAGTATTCCTTGTTATCATTGCTAGTTTCTATATAAAAGAGCAGCTTGATTTTAAATATCGAAAGATTATTTTTTCATCCACTGGCAATTATGTACATAATTTATATGCTGCTGTTAATCGTATGGGGAAAGCAAAAAATCAACAAGAATTACTGGAACAATTCAAGTATGAAATAACAGAAAAGCTTGGTACTACAGCCTTTACGATTACAACAATAACGGAAGATGCGCCCTTCGCTCGTGACGAAGTCAACATAGGGAATCACCTACTATTACATGATACAGGTGAAGAAAAAATCATGTTAAACATTAGACATATATTACAAAAAGAAGAGCTTCTTTGGCTAGAGTTACTGGCCCTCTATGTTTCCATGTTTATAGATAATTTAAAGCTCATTGAAGATTTAGTATATGAAATAAAGCTTATGAAGGATCACAATGATACTCAGCTTCCTTGGCTCGACAAATTATTATGGAATATCATTGAAAAGGAGAAAAGTATTTTAGCGCAGGAATTACATGATACTATTTTGCAAGAACAACTTCATTTAGCGAGAGAGTTAGATGTACTTGCTAGCTCGCCTATTATAAAAAAAGAAAAGGTGTTAGATATTCGTGAGCAGTTGCTGAATGCATCAAAGGACTTACGTGAGTATTGTGAGAATTTAAGCCCTCCTTTGCTAGACACATTTGGGTTACAAATCGCCTTAAAAAAACTAATTCAAAAGGTGAAAATACGAGCAGACTTTTTGTTAAATGCCCAAATAGAACGTGTCCAATTTCAGGATGTAACTTTACATTTAGTCGTCTATCGCCTTGTGCAGGAGCTCTTAAATAATGCCATTAAGCATGCTGAGGCAACCGAAGTTTCACTAAGATTACAAGCGATCAATCGTGGCTTCATCCTCCAATATGATGATAATGGTATTGGCTGTAATATTGAAGGTTTAATGCAATCTTCAGCTTCTATGGGCATTAATGGTATTCGAGAACGAGTCCGTGCTTTTAATGGGGACATCACGATAACTTCCAATTTAAATGAAGGAATGCATATATTTATTCAAATACAAGAGGACGTGGATTCAGATGATTAATATTCTTATTATAGATGACCATCCTGTCGTTTTAGATGGTACAAAAACATTATTACAAGATTTAACAAATGTCCATATAGACACAGAGCAGGATAGTGCCGCTGTTCTGTCGAGAATGGATTTTCAAGATTTTCAATTATTTTTAATCGATATTAACATGAAACCAATCAACGGCATCCAGCTTTCAGAAATGATTAAGAAAAAGCAACCAGAATCACTTATTTTACTCTATACAGGATATGAGCTTTCCGATTATTACGAACTACTGATCGAGAAAAAGATCGATGGACTATTATCAAAACTTGCCACGAAACAGCAAGTGATTCAAACTATTGAAGCTGCACTAAGGGGCGAGATTCTACTAGCAGCTGATTTTTTAGATTTTGTACAGCAGCGTACCAATCTTCCAAACATGCAACAAGATGTTTTACTAAGTAACAAGGAGCAAGAAATTTTACAACTTGTCGCACAAGGCTGTACAAATAAAGCAATTGCTTCAGCCATTGGGGTCACACAGCGCACTGTAGAAAATTATTTATCCAAACTTTTTGTCAAACTAAAGGTAGAATCTCGTGCAGAGGCTGTAATCGTCGCTAAAGAGAAGGCATGGATCAACTAATTATCGTTAAATTACGTTAATGTAAATTTTATATTACTAAAATCGGAATATACTGGATAAATGTCTGAAACTGTTATATAATCAAAACAATAATTACATTACTTCATCTTAACCGCTAAAATCACGTATTCAAAAGTAATACGAGCTTTTGAATATGTGATTTTTTTGCAAGTTATCGAAGCAATATGATTGTTTAATTTTTTTGGGAGGTTGTTCACATGACACAAGGTACAGTAAAATGGTTTAACGCAGAAAAAGGTTTTGGTTTTATCGAGGTAGAAGGTGGAAATGATGTATTTGTACATTTCTCTGCTATTCAAACAGATGGCTTTAAAACTTTAGATGAAGGCCAAAAAGTTGAGTTCGGCGTAGAAGAAGGTAATCGCGGACCTCAGGCTACTAATGTTGTAAAGCTTTAATTTATAGCTTTAGCATGTAGAGTGCAAAATTCAAGAGACATCCCAATTGCGGATGTCTCTTTTTTAGTTCACTATATTCAATTTAGGAAATTGGCAAGCTCTCTTATGCGTAAGAATGTAACCCTGCAATGACTAAATTTACAAATACTTGATTAAACACGATAATGCCAAAGCCAATAATCGCTAACCAAGCTGTCTTTTCCCCTTCCCAGCCTTTAGAAAGTCGGAAATGAAGGAAAGCGGCATAAAATAAAAATGTGATAAGTGCCCACACTTCCTTAGGATCCCACCCCCAATACCTACTCCAAGCAATCTGTGCCCAAATCATAGCAAACAATAAACCTCCTAGGGCAAACAATGGGAAACCTATAACAACTGCTCGATATGTAATTTCATCCATTAATGCTGGTTGTACACGGTTTGTTAATGGCTTTAATAAAACAATTAATCGTCTTCTCGTAATAAGTACAATTACCCCATATAAAATTGTTCCAACGATAAATGACCATACAATAGAATTCAATTTCTTCGCATCTAACTTATTAGTAATCTGCAAAGCGCCAACCTGATCCCCACTAGTTGTGACTGCATCTTTATTGACAATCAGCGGCGTCATCGTATAAACGGCTGTTTCTTTCTTCTCTAGCTTATTTTCAAATTGAACCTCGATTTTATCTCCTGCTAAATTAAAATAAGTGCCCACCCCGATAAAGCCAATCACGACAATTAAACAATACATAACAAATTCCAAGGCAACTGTACTCATCGAAAATTTAGAAACATCTAATGTTCTTAACAAATAAATAATACCTGTTGCAAATGAGATCGATAAAACAGCACTTGAAAATGCAACTGTCATAACATGAATCGTTAACCAATTGCTTTGCAGTGATGGAACAAGTGGTGAAACCGTTTTTGTAAAAACGCTTCCATAACCGAGAATAATTAATGACACAGGGATCGCAAACAAGCCTACAACAATTTGCTTATATAAAAAATGAATGATCAAATAACTACCAGTAAGCATGATGCCAAAGAACGTCATAAACTCATACATATTACTTACAGGTGCATGATCAACAGCAATCCATCTTAAAATGAAATAAACTAGCTGTAAAGCAAAAGCAATATATGTAAGTAGAAGACCGACTTTTCCAAACATCTTCCCTTTTGATTTCACGGCAAGTCCAATCGGTATAATCGCGATCAGTAGTAAAATAAATGCCACGAACAATGAATTACTACTTAAACTTAATAATGTTTCTTTACTCAATGTAAAATCCTCCAAAGTATTTTTTTGCTCATCACCATAATGTGAGGTTGATTTCCGTTCCGACTTATATAAATGGTATTGCCCTCCTCACCCTTTTGTGATGATCCATTTTTTTAGGAAACTATATAGTAGCTTCCAATAAAAATAACGTTATTCATCGAAGTAAGTGCCATCATTTCCCTTTAAATAATTTTATTTTTTCAGAATTGTTACAATCCCGTGACATAAAGTAGCGAATAAATCTCTTAAAGACATCCTCATGTCAAAAAAATAAACCATCTATATATGCAAATAGATGGCAAATTACAAAAAGATGGTATGACTCTACCTACATCTTACTAAAAATTGAAATAAAAGTCTATTTCTTTTAAGGTAGCTATCTGACTACTCCCATAGCTAAAGGCTATCTGGGTCATGAACATCGCGAATCATTTGTCCTATTCGCCCACCTTATTTAAATTATACTCGCTACAATTAGCCAAAAAAGACATACATTCAAAATATTAAAAAACTTCTTCCAGTCAATAATAACCCAACATTTCCCTATTTGACATACCTGATTAAAATTATTCATTTCCACTAATCACCAAAAATGCTACTATAAAGTTATCTAAACGTAAGGGGTTGTGAATATGAGTGCGAAAAGTGCAGTAGATGTTTTGTTTAACAACAAATAATCCAAGGGTTGTAAACTCTAACTGCAGCCTTTGAACAAGGGAGAAAAGAAATGGAAAACTATTTTAAAGAATTTCTTACAGGGCAATTTATTACTTTACAGCAAATGACTTCTTCCGACTTAGAAGCATTTGTAAAAATTGAAAGTGAACAGAAAACGTTGTTACTAGCTAATGACGACATTCCCTTTCCTAATACTTTTGAGGATCATTCTTCATTCTTTCAAAGTATTAGTGGAAAAAAAGAGGAGTTTATCTTCGGTATATTCGAAAAGTCGTCAAATGAGCTTATCGGTTCCTGCGCTGTCTATGGAATCAACTGGAAAAACAGTACTTGCTTTGTAGGCATTTCAATTGGCGAACAATGGCATGGTAAAGGGCTTGGAACGGATGCAATGAATACTCTTATTCACTTTATTTTTAATTATATTTCCATTAATAAAATCAAGCTTCAGGTTTTCAGCTTTAATAAAGGAGCTATTCGCTCTTATGAAAAGTGTGGCTTTACAAAAGAAGGTATTTTACGCAATGAGCTTTTCCGCTTCGGTCAATTTCATGATGTAGTTTTATTTGGCCTTTTACGGGAAGAATGGAATCAAATAGGATAAGCTTTTTTCCTCAGTGTGGAAATACTTCGGCTTTCTCGATAAATCCACATTTCTCGTCGATAAATTGTAGATTCTTCTCGATAAAATGAACCAAGGGGCTGCCAGAAGACAGCCCCTTCTCTTATTCTTCCCAAACTCTTTGAACATCACTTAACACGAAATGCTGGAATGTAAGTTGATACACATCAGGCATTGAAAGTTTTTTCCAAAACCAGTAGTCATACTGCGCATCAAAGTATTGCATCATTAAGACCATTATATTGCCGTGTGTACCAATCACTATATTGTCATTTGGATGTGCAAGGATAATTTTTTGCAAGGTAGTAATAGCTCGTTCCTTGGCGACTTCATTTGATTCTCCACCCTCAAACGCGAAATTCGGATGACGCCACACTTGATGAATCGCAGTGTCAAAGTCAAATAGATTCCCTTTAGATAGTATTCTTTCTTTCAAAGAATCTATCGTATTTATTTCTAACTTATGTTCTTGTGCTATACCTTCCACCGTCTGAACAGCTCTTTTATAGGGACTTGAATATACAGTATGGATTATTTTATTTGTAAATAATTTAGTAATACGATTCCTATCCTTAAACCCTTTGTCGGAAAGCGGACGATTGTACTCATCAGCTGTATAGTGAGAATGAGCGTGTCTTACAAAATATATTACGGTCATTAATATCTCCTCAATTTTTCTTCGGATTTTGCCTTCTTTTCTTTCATATAATTATATATATCAACCTTCCACATATCATCCTCTTTTAATAAGGCATAATTCTTGAGATAGTGCGAGCTTCCAAAAATTATCTCCAATTGAACAATTGCTATACTTTCGGTGCTAGAATCTTTATTCAAAGAAATATTATCGTAGTATCTGTACATTAAATAATTTTGTATATCCTCATCAAATAAAAAATCTATATACTCTGATATAAAAGTTTGTTTATCTGGAAGCTCATTGTTATTGTAAGTAATTGCATAGAGTTTATCGAAATTATTCTCAAATATTAAATTCATCATAATTAACACCATTTCCTCTGGTGTAAAAGTCTTTAAACTATTCATATTCCCATTGCTTAAAAATTCTTCATATAAAGCTCTTTTTTCTTCTGTAAATTCCTCTAAATATGTAAAATCATAATCCCTATCAATGACTGGAGGTGTCGGTTTTGATTCTTCCACGTGTTGAACAGAATGGTTAGTAACTGCCGTTGATCCGGGAGATTCTCCTGTTTTTGTTTTCACTTCTGAACAGGCGATTAACATTAAACAAGATAAGATAATAACACTTAAAAATTGCAACCTTAACTTCAACACGGTATCCCCCCTATTTAATAGATTCAACCCTATATATCCACCATTCTATATTTTTCGAAAATTCTCAACATTTCCGATCAAAATGAAATCTCCTCAATAACAAACAACAAAGAAGCTTATTTGATAAATTGTGACAAGATACGAAGACTATTAAATTTTCAGTCAATGAAGGCAACAATTTTTATAGTAAAAAGGACGCTAATCTATTAAATATCACTCTGTACCTTTTCTAAAATCTGGCCAAAAAAAAACCCTAATATTCTAGTATGCAGGGTAATAAAATACACAAATAATACAATAAAAGTAATTTAAATAGTCCAAACTAATCATCGTTGCTATTTTTAATTTTTTTCCCAATATAAGAATAAATATATTCTTCTATGACTAAATTACGAATTTCTCAACCTATACACAATGTGACATATTTTTCATTTTAGGTGAGATACAATGAAAAAGTTGAATCGAGGTCAATGTATTTCAAGAATATGGAGAAAAAATAATAGGGGGAAATGATTTTGGTTAACTATTTAACGCATAAACAATTCTTGAAGATGGAGATTGAAATTAAAAGAAAAATTATGTATAGAAAGGCTAAGGCTTTAGGTTTCACCCATCCTAGTGTAGTAGATTGTAGCCAAGAATTAGATGTCCTACTAAATAAATATTCAAAAGCGATCAATAAAGCCAGCTAAAACTGTTTCCGATAACTCTTCTAGTTTTATCCTGTATTAGTTTCCGGTTATAAAATAGACATCAAATTCCTATTGCTGTTGTAAAGATACGTATAAATAACATAGAAATGGGCTATCTTCTTTATGACAGGAAAAAGGAGGCCTATTAATGCAGGTATTTATTTTATCATTGGTCGCTTCAAGCTTTTTACTACAACAGCCTCAAGATTCAGTAGAAAACACAGCACCGATTCTTTGCATACCTTCTGTAACTACATCTTATAAATATCCAAATAATCAATATCAAGCATTTCGTACTGAGAATGATTTTTATCATCAATTAGATAGGACAATCTATGAGGAATATAACAATGCTACCTTGAACATTCGTCAAAGAATAGCCTTTAAGGACGTATCGAAGGCTGAGGAAACATTTAATCTAAAGACAAATTTCATACGTAAAAAAACAGACCTCTCTCAACATACTTTTATTCATCCCAATCGACAAGTATATTTTTTAGCATCCTATAAGCAATTGGATCAGGAGACTTATCATAAATACCTGGTCATTGACGCTGAAACACAAACTATCCTTTTAGGAAATAGTAATTACCAAAGTAACACCATCAAATAATTGTATTTCGTTTGTTGTTTAATTTATTGTATGCTTGAAAATTGATTAATAGTAGCACATTCGAAGAAAAAATCAACATTTTTAAGCGGATTCTGAAAATAACATATATTCCATGGCTGTTATAGCTCGACTTTCGGGGGTAGTGACTTCCCTTAGAGTCGAGCTAATTTGTTTTATAGGAATCGTTTATCCCTATTTAAGATAAGGCTTTTTGCTGTATTTCTTGCTTTATTTCCACTATAAACTGTTGCAATGATTTTTCAATTAATGCTTGCTGACCATATTTACGAACAGTGACATTTTCAGTATCCATTTCTTGATCACCAAGCACTAAAATATAAGGTGTTTTTTTCATTTGAGCTTCACGAATTTTTTTACCTAGCTTTTCTTGTCGATCGTCAATACTTACACGGATTTGTTCATTTTGTAAAGCCTCAACAACTTGCTGTACATATTCTCGATGCTTATCTGCAACCCCAATGACTTTTACTTGCTGAGGTGCAAGCCACGTTGGGAACGCCCCTCCAAAATGCTCAATCAATATGCCTAAGAAGCGATCAATAGAACCGAATACTGCTCGATGAATAACGACAGGTCTTACTTTTTCATTTTGTTCATTGACATACGTTAAGTCGAATTTTTCAGGTAGTTGGAAATCGAGCTGCACCGTTGCACATTGATGACTGCGATGAATGGCATCTTTAATATGAATATCAATTTTTGGGCCATAAAATGCTCCGTCACCTTCATTTATTGTAAATGGAAAGCCTAGATTCGTTAGTACGTTTTCTAACGCCGCTTCGGCTTGATTCCAAAGTTCAAGTTCACCCATATAATCAGCAGGACGTGTTGATAATTCAATATCATATTGGAAGCCAAAAACCTTGTATACCTCATCAATAATCTTCAGTGCAAGCGCAATTTCATCTTCAATTTGCTGTGGCGTAACAAAAATATGTGCATCATCCTGACAAAACGTACGAACTCGTAAAAGGCCATTTAATGCGCCACTAAATTCATGTCGATGAACTTGACCAAATTCAGCCATACGAATCGGTAAATCTCTATATGAATGGTAATCATTTTTATAAATCAACATATGCCCAGGGCAATTCATAGGCTTTAATGCAAAGCTTTGGTCATCTACATGTGTAAAGTACATATTTTCTTTATAGTGATCCCAATGTCCGGACTGCTCCCATAGACGCTGGTTCATCATGAATGGTGTGCGTACTTCTTGATAATCAAATTTTTCTTGTAAATGACGTAAATAAGACTCCAATTCGTTACGAATAATTTGGCCATTTGCTAAATAAAATGGCATCCCTGGCGCTTCCTCTGAAAACATAAATAACGCTAGTTCTTTTCCTAGCTTTCGGTGATTCCGCTTTTCCGCCTCTTCTAGGAAAACAAAATATTCCTCAAGCTCTTTTTTTGAGGCAAATGCTACACCGTATATACGCTGAAGCATTTGATTATTGCTATCTCCACGCCAGTAAGCACCTGACACATTCATTAATTTAAAGTGTTGTAATTTACCTGTAGAAGGTACATGGGGTCCACGACATAAATCATAAAAGTCTCCTTGTTCATAAACCGTCACAACTTCATGTTCAGGAATATCCTCTAATAACTCTAGCTTTAGCGCATCATGAGCAAATAGCTGTTGTGCCTCTGCTCTTGTTACTTCTTTGCGCTGTATTTGTATATTTTCTTGAACAATTTGCTTCATCATTTTTTCAATTTGTTGCAAATCACTAGGCGCAAAGGAATGCGCAACGTCGATATCATAATAAAACCCATTTTCTATTACTGGTCCGACCCCAAATTGAGCATCAGGGTATAAACGTTTTATCGCTTGGGCTAATAAATGGGCTGTTGAATGACGAATCACTTGAATTCCTTCTTTTGTGCTAGCATCGTACAGGGAAATTTGTGTATCCTCCAAAATCGGGCGCGTCAAATCAATGATGGTTCCGTTCACACTCCCTACGATTGCCTTTTTACGTAAAGCGGGACTAATCGCTTGTGCAATGTCGGTTAATGTAACACCTTTTGAAAATGTTTGTTGTTTACCATCTGGAAATTGAATGTTAATAACTTGATTTGACATGTTCTCTACTCCTTCATTTTAAAATAAAAAAAACACATATTCGCCCCATAAAGGGACGAGCATGTGTTGATTACCAGTGGTTCCACCCAAATTCCCACTAGATGCACTAGTGGCTCATTGAAATGCAGTAACGTTGCATTAACGGTGCAAGTTTCCAAGCACTGCTCAAAGGTAGTAAGTTTTGATAGCTGCATTAGGAAGCTTTCAGCCAAGGCCTCCCTCTCTATGAATCGTTCTTCAAAACTCGTATCCTTCTCATCGCCAATTTCATTGCTTTGTGAAATTGTTATCTACTATAACGAATGCTCCATTACTTGTCAATGTTCGAAAATTCGTTTTCATGAAACAATTTAAGGTGTTTTTATTGCAAATGCATAGCAGGAAAGTAGCGATGTCGATCACTGAATTTTTTGAGCGATGGTGTCTGGGCACTCCTATGCTCATGTCTTCATCTATTTCAGCTATTTCGCACTTCTAAAGTCTCATTGTGAGACTGCCATTGAATTTGAATGCTTGGGGCAGCATCCTTTTTAAAAATTTTCGCACTTTCTTTTTTCTTTAAGGCAAATTGTTTATCTATATTCACTCGGGCGTCATCAATAGTTAGTGATTCTTTAGACCCTTCAATCGTTATTTGTAAATCACCCAAGTCTTTACCTTCACCAAGATAAAAAAGCCGTAAGCCCTCCTCCGCATTACTATGATATACGGCCTTCCAGTGCTCACTTTTCGCTATGTAATGCACCTCCTCTTGTTGATTCGTACTACAAGCAACTAACACAAACATCATTAAAATTAGGAAGCATAATTTTTTCATTGGATCTCGATTTCCCTTTCCTTGAAAGTTATCATGATAATATCAACTTCAATCTATCCTTCTTAATTCCTAGAGTAAGGTGTTATTCAGCATCAGTTATGCCTCGGCATAATTGCGACCGGAATAGGCTTTGTGCTTAGGCCTGCACGAAGCAGGTCAGTTAGCCGTTATCGCATGGATGCGATGATTTTAGGCTAGCATCCCCTAAGAACTTCTTTCCAATTCCGTGACATCTACTGAAATAAGTTAAAAAGTAATCACCAATCCAGTCGTTTTTTCTCCAAAGGCGTCGCTAGATTCTTTAAAGACAAAATCTAGACCTTTTATATTGTCAGGTAACGGAGGTGAAATGATAAAAGTGCAACTTTCATGGCCATTTGTTCCCCCTCCACTATCTATCCAACAGTCGTATTCTTCTCCTACAAACAACTCAAAAATGTTGTGTGTTTCATTAATATAAACATTTGATTCTTGTCTTGGATCCTAATCCGGTAATAGCTGTACAACACTTGCATTTTCATACTGCCGAATATAAGTTACCGTATAGAATCGTTCATCAACTTCTACGGACTTTAAAACTGAGATATGCTTACTAAAAGCGGTCGGCTCCACGCGAGGTTTATAATACTACTCCGTTCTCATCATCCCGAATAATGAGGCAAGATAAGCCTCATAAAAACCATATTTTTTAGCCCAACGAGAAAGCGCTTCCTCTGGTGAAAAACCAGGATTGTTATTTGATAGATGGTTACGCTACTTTATGAGCGCACAAATTTGTTCATCAATAGTAACAAGCTGGTCATCATAATAATCTGTTGGTCTGTCATACGATTCTTGATTCATGTAAATCTTTCTAAGTCATATATTGTGTAAACCATGCAATATATTTTGCCCCGGGAATAAATAATAGCTGTGCCAAACATGTTCCTAGCAGCCTTGAACCCATCATCATCACAGAAGCTTGTTTAAGACTTAAGTAGCTTCCTCTTTGATTGATAACATCATCTGCTAGAATGGAAATTTTAGGGTCAATAAAAATAATCAATAACATTGTTGCTATACCATTAATAAGCCCTGACGACATCACAGCTGTATTCGATCTTTCAGGAACTAATAATGCGGCGTAAAGTGCAGACAGTACTCCAATTGTATAGATGGCCGTAATAACGACATTAACAATAAATAATTTAAGGGGAATATCGCGCCAACTAATCCCCTTTAAATACGAAAAACTCGGCAGGCGAATATGTTTTATCCCGCGTTTGAAATACTCGATACTAAAGCCTTTTTTGAATAATGCTGGAATGGAGCCTCTTTCCTCAGACAAATGTATAATAGCCCTTGAAAATATCGCTACAAATGTAGGCAATAGTAGAATGCCTACTAATGTACCTAGTGAAGCGGCGCCAATAAGTACTCGGAATTGCTGCTCCACAAATGCCAGCGTGTTTTCCTTTGGTGCTGTATCAGTCAGACTGCCAGTAAAAGGCTGCTGCATCATATTTGCCAGCCTCGAAAACATGACCATCACATTAAACAAGGATAGTGCAGAGGCTAATAATTTCACACGTGCACCCGATAATCGAACTGCATACGCAAGTGTCTCTATCGAATGGATGATGAGAATAAACAAAGCAATCATTATTAATTTTTCTGTCAAAATATCCAAAGTCTGTTACCTTCTTTTCGGTTGTTGATTGGTCGACACTCTTGCATGAATTTGAGTAATCGTTTGATCCAATCTCGTTCATATACTCCCCATTCTTTATGAGGAATTGTACTGATAGAGAAAGCGATTGCATTTTTTCTGGCAATGTATACCTCTTACTTCCATCTGAATACTAGAAATCCAATGATTCCTATGGGGACTTTTCACATCGTCATCATATGTATCATATCTTATATTGAATTTATTTGGCCCCTCACAACTCTCCACTCTTAAATAGGTTGCAATAATTTCTTCAAAGGCTTGTATTGCCATAGGTTATATGGCGATGTGCTTTTGGGCATATTGATGAAGTTCCTCTTCATTTTGTTTTTCCTTATAATAATGAATTTTACTGAGACACTCCTTCCTTTTAATATATTCTACGAAATATACTCTAATAGGTTCCGTTATTTTCCTACCAAATAGAAAAGCTATTCATTAGGCACTTTTTCCCTAATGAATAGCTTTTGCCAATATTTAATGATTAACAGCAAAGTCATTATTCCAGCTAGTTGAATCAGATAGTTGATAAGTCACCATATTGGCAGTTACGGCAAGAATCACACCCGCTCTAGATATATCTGTAGAAATAGGATCCTCTAATACTAATACAACATACCCCTCCCCCCGTCCTAGATCATCTATAGCGTTTATTTCGAAGGTTATATAGGTTGTCTCATTTGTAGCAAAGAGTAATCGTTGCTCCTGATAGGCCCCATTTTCCTTTAAATTATAGCAAACAGGCATCCACCCTTTTGACCAATCAATACTGCCTATTATTTCTTTTTTACGTTGAGCCAGTTTGCCAATTGAAAATGTAAAATATATCTTCATAATAGCTTGACCTAATTCATTTTCCCCTTCACATACAGCAGTTACTTCTAGCTTAATATCCTCCTTCGAATGCTTTAGAATAACCACTAAAGTCACAGTGAAAATACAGATAACAAGTACTATACTAACGACGATAAATCCCATTTAGTCCCTCCCGACATTGCAATTGCTGTTACTATTAGATTACCATGTTTTAGGAATAATGGTATTTTTTCACCAAACAATCTTATGAAATGACATAGGCATAAATGATAAGACAAAAAACGAGAATGGACTAACTTAGCCATTCAAACCCGCTTTTACATGCCGTAATAAGCGAAGCGACTGGTACAAGTATTCCACCCAAAAAAATAGTGAAAGCTATGAAATGAAACGAAAGGTCAACTGCCCGTAAAAGTGCGATTGGTGAAAACTAAAAATCAGTGGGGTAAGAAACCCCCACTGATTTTAGTTTCACTTTACTTTGTCGTTTGTAACTCAGCTGTTAAAGTAAATGGTATTTTTAAATAATCGTATTTAATCGTTATTTTTTTAATAGAAGGTGCCTCAACCTTTACTGCATAATGCTGAGGCTGCTTGCCAATGGCCTGGCGATCTATGTATTGACTAGGAAAAATAGTTACCTGCCTTAATTTATGATAGGTAATATTTGGATTACCCACCAGCTTTGTTTCTGCTTCAAACGGTTCAGACTTACTCACGACAAGCTCGGCATTTTTAGGCACTTTATCATTAACGAGAATTTGTTGAAGCTCTATCTCACGCAGTCCTTTATTCTCTATCTCTACAATTCTTATAGTTGAATTATCTGTAGGATTCGTATAGCTGTTCATGACAAGTGGTGGATTGCTTTTTAAATAAATGATGAAGGCCGCTCCCACCACTAGAACGCTAAATAATAAAACAAATAGTAATTTTTTCATGTCATTCCTCACTTTCTTGCTACCTATCAAGTATAGCGAGAAATCGTAGGTGATGAAAGCTTGAAATATACAGTAAGGATTTTTCTTCACTTCCACCTAACTTCTTTGTCTTCGCTGAATTTTATACCCAAATAAAAACAATCTGACTCAATATAAGCCAGATCGCTTTGCTAAACGTATTTCATCACGTATTGGAATCCCATCATTGCCGATGAAAGGGATTTCAGGTTTATATGCTCTTGCTTGCTCGACCGCGTTTTGTATGATTTCAACTAAGTGATAACCTCGTTTTTGATAGAATTTTAATGCGTATAAATTATCATTTGTCGTTATAAGGGTAATGATCGTACAGCCTTGTTCGAAAGCATTTTCTTCAACTGCTTGTACAAGCAATGAACCTATCCCCCTTCCTTCTACAATACTATCAAGGGAAATAATTTCACATTCTTCTTCACGAATACTATACGTCACAAGACCTAAAATCGTGTTTTGTTCATCTACATAAACAAACCCCTCTAATTTACTACAGTCATAAACCCCACTAGAAATGACCATTTCTGTACTTCCCCAATGCTCCGTAAAAAATTGCACCACATCATATTGGGGTAATTGTTGAATTGGAATCACTGTCATCTATCATTCTCCTAAATAGAAAAATTAAACATACTAGCTATGGCTTTTTGGACACCTAGAAATATTGCCCACGAAACGACACCAAGTCCAATAGCAAAAACGATATGGATCGATGATTTCATTGCCATATAAATAACAAATAGCATCACCATTGTTGCTGGAAGTCCAACGATTACACCAACCGTAAATCGCTGAATATGCTCACTCGATTCACTTTGCACAGTAAGCCAAATGATACTTAAAATACTGACAAGTGGCAGTGCTGCGATAATGCCACCATAGCTAGGAAATCTTCTAGCAATCTCTGTCACAATACCAATAACGGCTGCCGAGCATAGAATTTTTACAAATGTGTACATTATTTAGCCACCTCGCTTAATAAACGAAATGCCTGTAAAATCATTTGTTGATCTTCTTCTGAAAGTTGATTTAGTGCATATTGCAGTTTTTCATCATCTAATTCTGTGTTTTTCTTTAAAACATGAAGCCCATCAGCTGTTAAATGAATATGTACTTTACGTTGATCATCGATGTCCCGCTCCTTTTTCACCCAACCATTACGCTCCAGCTTTTTGATATGCTCAGACGCTGTATTTTGAGAAATATTCAGTAACCCTGCAATATCTCGCACATTTACTTCATCTTCCTTTTGAATCATCTGTAAAATACGCACGCTCTGATGTGAAATTGAATCTTCATGCGTTGAATGTAGATGGTAAAAAACTGATGTAAAATAGTTATTTATATCTTTAATCATTAAATTCGCCCCTTTATTATATCGCTATAAACGATTATATCGTAATTAACGATATAATAAAAGAGAATTTCCCCATCTCTATAAAGTCTAAATTTTCGCATTTTTTAACACACGAATAATTTGATAGCCATCAGAAGGCAATCCAGCATAAGGCTTCAACCATTTCGGATAGATAATCGGGATTGCTGTTAAAAGAAATAACGCTCCATTCACGTAAAAACATCCATTTAGAAAGTTTTGGAGTGCATCATTTGTAAACATATTCACAGCAATAATGGTTAAGACGGCTAAACAAAGTGACATAACGGGACCACCGAGCAGTAATGCTATTGTCTGAACCCGCGTTAAAGCGCACTCCTTCACCAAACGACAGTAGCCATAATATGCCCAACCAAGATGGAAATGCATCCTTCCAATGCGAAAGTTTTCTTTATTCGTAGAATCGCTCGTCCCTAAATAAATGTAGACTTTTTCTTTGGAAAATAAAATAACTCCTAAAGCATGCCCTATTTCATGCAAAAGTACCGAAAGTGGTATACCAACTACATAAAAAAGAATAAAGGAAATAAATAACATAATCATCCTCCATCCTAAGCTAAATGGGCTGTCTACTGGTAGCCCATTTACTAGTTTTATCGAAAAGAATCTTATATTTATCGACGAAGACTGTGAATTTATCGAAACTCTCAAACACAGCCTTTTGAAATTATTCTTTCTCATCTTCCTAAGAAAGATTCGAGATAACAAACACCCCACCACAATGCGAGATCGGGTAAAATTCTAATTGGCATACTCCTTTTAATAAGGAACTCATTTCCTCATGGACAAAATAAAATTCATCATCGTCCCAATAGCCAATACTTTCTTCACGACATTTTTCAAGTTGCGTTCTTGTATGAAACGCGATATCGCCGATAAAAATTTTGCCTGCAGGTGTTAGCTGCTGCAATAATGCTGTAATATATTGCACCTTTATTTCATCGGTAAAATGATGCAGCGCATAGGTGCTCATAATCGCGTCATATTTTTGATGAAGGAGCGCTGATGGCAGCCCTTTTGACAAATCCCACTCCATTAAGTTTGCATCTGGCATTTTTTCTTTGGCGATATCGATCATTTTCGAGGAGAAATCGAATCCATTGATCATATGCCCATTGTCATAAAGCTTTGCCGTTAACACCCCAGTGCCAAATCCAATGTCTAATACAGTAGACTTTGGAATGTACATGACCTCATTAAAAATCGTATTTAATACTGCTTTATATCCTGCAAATGGATATTGGTTGCTTTCTTCACTTAGCTGAACCGTTTTATCGTAACCATCAGCCCATAAATTAAATCCTTGTTGACTTAGCATAATAGTCCTCCTAGGTTTTCAATCGTTTAAGTGTTTGGAAGGTCTATGAGTACTAAACATCCCATGTTAGTTACGAACAATCCCTCTCCAAACATATAGATTTTCATGACCAATAACCTGTTTCATAAAAACTCCCCCTTTCAAAAATTCAAGCTCATCACCATAGCGTGGGGTTGATTTCCGTTCCGATTGGGCGCTTTCCTAGAGGCGTTAAGGCAGAACGAAAATCAAACTATATACATTGCATGCGTTTTATCTAAATGTCATCCACAACTTTTAATGAAAAACTAATATCAAATTATTATACCAAATATTACAGACGGAAATAAGCGAATTTTCTAACTTTATATAATTTCTAAAAAGTGCTATAATAAGGATAGTTTTCTTTTCAAGGAGGAATCGAAATGGACGCATTCTTTTGTAATGCTTGCTCTAGACCAAACACTTTACAGGTCAAAGAGGTCTAGAAAAGTTAACGCAAATAACATAATTGAATGATCTCTTTAGGCCAGTAACCTGTATTAAAAGCCTACTATTCAGGAGTGAATTCAAATGGAAAAACAAACAATTCAGCCGTTTTTAACGGTCGCAAACTATAATTTACTTGAGCAGCAAATGAATAAAATAATACAAACACTTGCAACGACAAAGGATAAAAACGTTATCCTAGCTGTACATGGTATTGTTGAAAGCGAAATCACAGCAAAAATAGCGCTTTCCACTACGGAAACCCAGCTAATTGAACAGCTTTTTAATGTGACAGACCGCGCACATGGCGAAGCGTATTTAGAGCAATTAAAACCATATGTCATCCCATTCAAAGCAGTCACTGCAAGCACACTGAAGAGTCTATTTAAAAAGGAAAAAAAGCTCAAGCTACCGAAGCTTGAAGACATGGATTTTCAGCAGATTTGTTATTTAGCTTGGGATGATCCTGGTACACATCGAAAATATGTCGTATTGGAACAAGATGAACAGCTAAAAGCGATTAAGGGAACTTTCTCTAACAATACAATTAAAGGGATATGTGCATTATGTAACCGCCATTCTGATGTTGGCCTATATACTACGTCTGTAAAAGGGCAAGTCGTTGGAACGTTCACAAATTATAGTAATTACATTTGCGCAGACAGCGAAACATGCAATCGACATGTAACGGATATAGAAAAAACAAAAGCGTTTTTCGAGCGCATCACTCAATAAAATAAAATATTATTCAGTGGGGATTTCATCATCCCCACTGATTTTTATTTTTCACTAATCGAGCTTTATGCGCGAATTTTGGAGAGAAAAAATAAGCCTTCTCCATTTGGGATAGGCTTAAACTGTAGACAAAAGCTATTTTTTGCAGAATGCTGTATATAATTTTTTAGCGGCTGACTCCTAAGAGATAAACTTGAGCTAAAAGCCCCGCAGGAACAGTTTACGTAAGAAGCTAACTATTCAAAAATGAAAACGAGTACGGTGCTTTTTTGCACTTGTACTCGTTTTAAGATTTTATAATTTAATCTAATTTCTCTAAAGGATAACTTTCATATCGCCGTAATGAAATACCATGGAAGGATCAGCAACAGCAAGGCCAGGATTTGTTGGACTGGAAAGCCCTGATCCCCCAACCACTTCGATTTCAAGTTTTCCACGTAGTGGGCGTTCTCCTACAAGATAGTCGCCTGTAGATTTAACATGAAGGATACCATTTACATGAGAGCTAATATCAAATTCCAATCGAGTACAACTTCTTGGAGGTATTACCGTTGAAGGAAGACCTTCTAGAAAAGGTTTTTCATGCTCATTCGTTATAAAAGGAAGTGTTATTCCCTCATTAGAAAGCTCGAGAGAAGGGCAATATTCAATCACAACATCAGCCTCTAGTGGTTGGCTTGTAGGATTTTTAATAAGAATCACAAGTCGATTATTAGGCCGTCCAACTGCAGCATCCAATGGAACGAGAAATGGTCCTGTGGTAATCGTATACTTTCTATTTTGACATGTTGATGTTTGGTTTGACATAGAATCACCCCCTAATAAAAAATATTACTTTCTGTATATTTTATTAAAATGAAAAAACAAATGTATAGACAGTTGTAGAAAGAGCACCACTTTATTCTTGATTGTAAATATAGTGGCTGGGAGCTTGCTTCTAAAATTTATATACTATTGAAAACAATACAACAAAACGGTTGAAAGAGATGAAGCACACCCATCTTATTTAATTGATGAAATTTTGGGTACATTTTGAGGAACATCCTTTTCTCTGTCCTTCCTTCATCTATATATAACAAACAAAAAACACTCGCATTTTAAGCGAGTGTTTCGTGATTATTAGGATTACCATTTCGGTGGTGTATACTTTTCTCCCAAATAAATTTGGTGTCATGGATACTCTATATAAACCTTATTACATTGATATATCAATACATAAATGTACTATCAAAATCAAACTATGCAAAACAGGCATAAAACGGGGCTAACTGAGGCTGAAAATTGTTTATGTTTTGGTTAACTTCATCTGTATTAGTTTAAATATCATCAAACTTTTTAATTACTTTCTTTCTAAACTTAAAACCAAATCGATTAGTATGTACCTCATTCCTTGCTAGAAGTTTATATGCATCTAGAATATTGGACAAGTGAGTAAAAATATAGATACCGACTGCAATCAGCCCAATACAAATCGGATAATAAGGTGTTAAAAAATCATCGGAAATAATTTTTTTCCTGACAAATCCAATTGGTATGAACCCCAATGCAAATATTCCGAATCCTGCTACCATAAAAATTGCGTATTTTTTCTTCATACGTTCATATCTAATGTTAATCTCTTGGAGATATTTTTCATCAAACAATAAAGGTTCTTGTTTAAGCACTTTGTATTTATCTTCTTCAAAAAAAGATGTTGACGCAAGTAAGCCTATTCCTATGGTTGCAAAAATAATCGTTGGTATTAAATAAGTTGATGGGTCTTGTTTAAAAATAAAATAAGGGATAAAGGCTAAAGCAACAAAAAATAAACCCATTGATAAGTATTTAGCAGATTTACGGCCAGAGAGTAAAAAACCTTCTGCCATTTCTTTGCTAACATAATATCCTGACTCTTTATCATTGCTAGGTTCGACAGAGTCCTTTAATAGATAATCCATTGAAACACCAAAAATATTTCCAATCATAAGAAGTTTTTCAGTTTCAGGATACCCTTGACCATTTTCCCATTTGCTAATGGCTTGCCTCGTCGTGTTTAACTTTTCGGCTAAAGCTTCTTGGGAAAGTCCTTCTTCCTTTCTCAATTTAAAAATTTTTTCACCAAATGTCATTTGCTTTGAACTCCTTCCATTTATTATTACAATAAAACCTCCAGTTTCAATATTGTAAGTTAAGGGGTAAATTAAAGCGACTACAGGTAAGATCACTCCATGCATTATACATATACATGACTACGTATCTAATAACAATCGATAAAAATACAACTACTTTCATGCAGTTGAATGTTTAGTTCGAAGTAGTAAAAATACTTCAACGACTGTTACAAAGGGAACTTTATTCTTTTTATCACCGAATATAGATTGTTATATCACATTTAGCGGGTTGCCTTTAATAAAAGCAGTGGATAATGAATATTTATCCAACACACACCTTTTATTATTCCATTTTATTCCTATATAACACGATAACATGGTTATCTATTTGTTTCAATTCATTCGGTTCACACCCCACAATTGTATAGTTATTAAATACTTTTTCTCGCTTTTTTGTAAAATAATTTTACCTTTAATAAAAGAAGATTATCGACAATTTTTCAATATCGCTTATTTCCTCTTTTTAAATTTTGTTTAGATATAATTCTTCTTTTCTATGACAAAAAGTTTTATATTATAAACGATATGATTTCTTATGATTAGAAGCCGTATTTTTAAATGTAACAGCTATTAGAGTTGAAAAAAGCATATCATCTACCAGTGATAACTTTAGATATATCATATAAAGCGGTAATTATTATTTGGAGTGCAGCGAAGATTACAACTATATTAAATAAGGGATTTTCATAAAAACTTAACCACTCAGTAAAAAGTTCTGACTGTAATATCCTATTTCCGAAATCGCCAAAATTAAAGTTAGTCACCACAAATGTACCATCCAAAATTGAAAAGATGAGATTAAGAATTAAGAAGCCACCAAGATTAATTATCCATTTCTTTAATAATTTCACCTTGTTATCATCCTCTCTTAATAATCTTGATTTATTTAAAAATAAAAAACAAAGGAAGTAAACACATTCAAAATATTATGACATTATATCATAGTATAAATAACCTCCTAATACTCCACCAAGGATTCCCCAAAAACCTATGCTAACGGAATGCCAGAAGATTACTCTTCTTTTATTTGCGCCAGCAGCTAATGAGGTGAAGGCCGCAATATGGGCGGAAGCGACTAATGGAGCAATAAGTGCAAGTCCTGGAACTCCATATTTATCATACCTTTCTCTCGCTTTAATTGCGCGATTATGAATAAATCCTTCTTTTTTTGAATGACGATTTCGAATTTTTGTTAACAAAGCGTTAAAAGGTAAAATAACGATCATAATTGAAATCCAGTTTCCAATCATACTAATAATTACTGCAATAATAATCGGGATCCCGATGAGAGAACCTACTATAGCTGCACCAGGAGATTCTACAAACGGAATGAAAGATATAATGAAAACACCCAAATACTGTAGAAGCAAATCTAATTCAGATAATTGACCGACAAACTCTTGTATCATTTGACGAAACATACAGTAACTCTCCTTTTTTTAAAGAACACACCTTTTACTTTTCCAAGGTGTGTTCACTATTTTTTTCCACTTCGAGACATTCCATATATAATAGCAAAAAAGACGACGCCTACAAATACGAATATATTTGTTATTGGCTCATTAACTCTTGGGATTGAGTCCTGAAAAATCTTTAAAAAAATTAAGACCCCTATGGTAAAAATAATTCCGATAATAGATACTTGTTTCATTGTGTCTCCTTTCTGATTATTAATTTAATTATTCACTTTTTAAATTTCGTTTAAATATGAATCTCCTTTCTTAAGTACTATCTAAATCTTAGAAAAACATTGCTCTTACTTCTACAATGCAGCAGTTGCACTTTGTCAACTTACGGTTGCAATCTTGTTAAACAGTGTATTTTGTATAGAAATTCCCCACCAATCTTGAACTTATAAAAAACATAACTCAACGAGAAATAAAACCTTTTCAATGATTTTTTTGTTGAAGGTATGTGGAATTTTATGTTAAATTTAATTTAACATTGAGAAAATTCAGTTCTTCAACTCCCATGAAAGAACTTAATCATCTTTCATTTTCTGTGGTGAAGAGCTGATTTTTGCGCTTCATGGATGGCTAACGGAGCAGTTTAGTGAAGGAATAGATTGGTGGGAGAATAATGACAAAAAACAAATTAAAAGGTTTAGTTGCTTTAGGTTCTGTAATAACTTTAATTGGTTTTATATTGTTATTTTTCAGTGTTAATATTGGATTATCACTTGCTGAAGATCGGATAATTAAACAAGGTGGGATGGACACTTCGGCATACCTAATTGTGATTGAAGGTTATACAAATAATTTCTTGGCTGCCGGAAGTATCCTTTTTGGGATTGGTATCTCCACCATCATTTTTACTTATTACAAGATACTTATTAACAAATAGAAATAATAATAAACATTGTTTTTCTTATTCCAGTAAAAGGTGCGTTGAACAAGAAAATACTTGGTGATAAAAAGGACCGACTATTGTTAAACAGTACCCTATAAGATAGACACTTTGAAAAAAGTCTATCCTATAGGGTACTTTTGTTTATAATGAGAAAAAAGATGTCGGAGCGGAATGAAATGACGAAAAGATTATTTACTAAAAAAGAGCAAGAACAACTAAACTGTAATCCTAATGTCCAGGCTATTAGTGATAAAGCGATTACTTATACTGAGGAATTTAAGGCCGGTTTAGATGTTGAACTAATTGGTTTGAAGCGCATTAGTTCAGCGGGAAAGCGTTGGCGTGCAGCTTATCGTACAACTGGAGTAGCGGGTCTACAAGATACACGGAAAACGAATTCAGGTCGTCCAATAGAACGGGAATTAAGTTTAGAAGAAAAAATTGCACGATTAGAAGCGAAAAATCGATTATTACAAGCGGAGAATGAACTTTTAAAAAAGCTCGATCTACTCGAAAGGCAGATGTTAAAGAAGAAATAACAATCGCAACAGAACTAAAATTTGAATTAATCAGTAAAACGATTCAAAAATATAAACTAAAACGCTTAGTAAGCTATCTATGTGAAATCATGGGTGTATCTCGTTCAGGCTACTATAATTATTTCACTGAAAAATCAGCACAAAAGCGTGCAGCCCATGAGTTAGCAGATGAAGCAATCAAAGAAATCATTTTAAAAGCGTATCATTTCCGAGGACGTAAGAAAGGTGCACGTCAAATTAAAATGACGTTAGAAAATCAATATGGGATTACGTATAACTTAAAACGTATTCGCCGCATTATGAAGAAATTCGAGATTGTATGCCCAATTCGAAAAGCGAATCCTGCACGTAGAATGGCCAAAGCGACAAAAGAACATCGTACATGTCCAAATGAATTACAGCGTAACTTTAAACAAGGTGTAGCAGGAAAAGTATTATTAACAGATATCACGTATTTGACGTACGGAAACAGCAAACGTGCTTATTTATCAACGATTAAGGACGCTGAGACAAACGAAATTTTAGCGTATGAAGTATCTGCTTCATTAAGTATGGATATCGCGCTCAATACTCTTCGTAAATTGAAGCGAAATCACCAGCATTTAACGAAAGATGCATTTATTCATTCAGATCAAGGATTCCATTATACGAATCCAAAATTCCAGAAACTTGTGAAGGAAATGGGACTAGGGCAATCTATGTCACGTCGAGGAAACTGTTGGGATAACGCCCCTCAAGAATCCTTCTTCGGTCATTTTAAAGATGAAACCAATCTGAAAGCGTGCGAAACATTAGAAGAAGTAAAACGAGAAGTGAAAAGTTATATGATGTATTACAACCATTATCGAGGGCAATGGAACTTGAAAAAGCTGCCGCCTGCAAAATACAGACAGCAGCTTCAAAAAGTTGCCTAGCTTTTTTCAAAATGTCCTTTACAAAGGGTACACTTTATGTTAATTCGGTCCTTTTTTGAGTGAATTATACAGTGATTTTAATAGTGATTATTTGTGTTCTGATGAAAAATGTTAGATGAGATTTCTCTGTTTGCACACCCGTTAAAAAAAGATGTAAGTGGCTTCTTTTATTGAAAGGTTCAAAATTAGTCAAAAAAAGGCCGTTTTCTCAAAGATTGTTGCTTCTGGTTTCGCTATCTTCTTCAACTAAATATATCATGACATCCACTTAGGTGGTGTGTTTTTCTCCCAATAAATTTTGTGTGGCGCATACTACACCTAAGAAATGCTTGTAAACATTGATATATCAATACATCTGCGATTTTTGTGTAATTTTAAACTACACAAAATAAAGCATAAAACTGAATTATTTTAGGGCTAAGTGGGGCTAGATTGAGGCTAATAAAATTATGGCGAGCGTGTGTACAGGAATAGATGAGTTGATAAACAGGGCTTACTTAATTTTTTTGGCCTCATAAAAAAGAGGCCTCTATATCAAGACCTCTTCCTTCTACCTATTCTAAAATTATAAAACTAAATAAAACTTACCACTTATTTATTATTACTTTGCTTTTCATTTAGCTGCATTCTTACGTCCCATCCATCAGTGATACTTCTTGGTTTAAAATTTGAAGCGTCATTCTGAGTATCTCTTGGTTCAAATGGATTTGTAGTATCCGAACCTGAACTGGTATTGTCATCTTTCCACCAGCTATCTTCTTTATCAGACATCTATAAAACCTCCTTATATAATTAGTGAAATAATTTGTTTAACAATATAGGTTAAAATAACAGCAATTAATGATAAATACAGTAAATTAATACCCTTTTTAAATTGAATAGCTTTATTTTCGTTGGAATTATCATTATCTTCTACTACTGTTTTGTAAGCCTCAGCTAATCTTATCGATGTGTCTTCCTTTGATTTTAGAGCCATCTCTTTATAGTTGCCTCCTAAACCCATTCTTCTATAAGTCTTAGCGTTTAATACCTTTATAAAGTGTCTCATCGATAGAAATAATGTCACTAGCGGAAAAATATAAATAAGTCCCAAAAAAACTAAGCCTATATACTCTAAGGGTGCGTCTCCGGTTTTAAATATGGTAAAATCCATGATACTGGAATAAAATCCAATTAACACACCCAATAACGCTATTAAAATCCCAGTTCGTGCTTCAATATCCCTTTTTCGAGATGCTTCGATATCATACTCCTTTTGAATAAATGTTAATAGTATTTCAGCACTAGGATAAAGAGACTCTGTTTCATCTTTATCATTTTGGTTTACACTCACGGCATCCAATTGAGATTCTTGATTATTATTAGCGCTCAAAGCATTCATCACGCCTTCCAAATATTACTTTAATATATACTAAAGTAAAATCCTAATAAACACAATAACATTTCTTTATACCTAATACACAAAACAGTCATTATTTAATAGATTTGTATAAAATTCAAAGTTATTTCCAATTTCTATGTATGGCAAAAAAAAAGCACAGCCATCTGATACGTCTTGATATTATCATAAAATGAAAAAGCACCAACAAATGATATGCTGATGCTTATAACTGTTTGGTGCGAAGTTTAAAAACTAAAACATAGTTTATAACTAATTTGATTCTGGATATATGTCAATATAATTTTCAATATTAACTTTACTATATTCAAAGTTATGATTCTCTAATTCACGAATAGTATCGCTATAAACATCATGTGATGCTTTTGGATCTGAAATAGTTATAACTAATACATAATCCATTGATAATTTACTATCATCTTGGTTAACTTGTTGAAATATAAAATCCCTATATTGACCTTCAAGATATAGGAACCATTTTTTATCTTTAGATAAATAATTTTTATGAGTTGAATCTTTAGCCTCTTCAAGGTCAGCAGAAAACTTCTTAACCGGATAGTATTTATCTCCAAATTCAATCAAATTTCTTTCCTTTAAAAAACCGATATTTTCTTTTATTTTTTTCACACCGTAGGCGGTCTTTAATAATAAATTCTGAGAACCATTTCTTCCAATAGGGTTCAATATCGTTGGTATAGATGTGTCCCTATCAACTAACTTATCGTATGTACCCATTCTCAATACCATATTTGATTGACAATATTCTGGACCCATTTCTTTGCTTAAATAATTATTATATACCAATGTAACTTTTATTTTACCTGTAAATCTTCCATCAACTATCAGATCTTTAGGATATGGAAAATCCATAATATCAATTCTTTGTTTTTTCTTTAAGTTTCCATTTAACACCAAAGTAACTGAATGTGGTGTATCTTTAGCCATAATATACTGAGAATTCTCTGGTTTACCATAACCAACTCTTCTTAACCTTTCTAGACCTTCCAATGCTGGATCCTCTAAATAACTTGCTGAATGAATCACTAATGATTTTAATAATAATGAATCAAAAGTTTTCTCATTCATTTCTAGAGCAAGATATAGTTCAGCTAACAATTTAGCAACTTTTGGTGTTGAATAACTTGTACCACACATCGAATGTAGTGTACCATCAGAAATTATAGATTTTTCACCTATTTCATCATAATCTGCAATAGATAAAGGGGAAGGGGCTTTCGAAAATATATCACCACCATAATGAACCAACTCTGGTTTTATTATTTCTGCCGGTCCCCTACCTACTCTTGAATATGGAGAAGGATAATTTGCCTTACTAAATCCATAATTATCAGATTTTCTGGAAATAGATCCTACAGTCAAAGCTCTAATAGAATCTGCACCCAAACTTAATTTTTTTGGTTCTTCCCCTAAAATATAAGACTTACTGTCATTACCTGCTGATTTACAAATCAACACGTTAAATTCATCTTGAATTTCATCCAAGGCAATAGCGAAATCTGAGAATTTATTCTCACCACTCCTACCATTTATACTGACAGATAGATTCCATATTTTAACCTCAGGATTACTTTCAATAGCTCGACGAATATTTTTTATTAACTCTGACTCATTAACCCCTCCATCTTTAACTACAGGCACATCAACAACTATACATCCATCTATTGAATAATCATTTACGCTGTTTATTTGATTACCATGTATTAAAAGATTGGCTATAAAAGTACCGTGGTTGGTATTAAGATCTGAGTTATTATAATTACAACCCTCACCTCTTCTAACAAACCCTTTAAGTTGCGGCAATATTGCAACACCCGAATCCAATAATCCTACCACAGGATAATTTTTGTTTTCATCATATTTTATAAAATTATCAGAGCTCTCATCATTTATGTCTAAATCTAGAAAGGGATTATCCGTTTTAGGCATTGGTTCCATTGCTTTGATAGGGAGTTCTTTAATAAAAGTTAATTTATCTAAAGTAACTTCTGCCACCTCTAAAACAGTGTTGTTTTTACTATATAATTGTCTTTCAAAATCTATATTTTTTTCAGCCAACTTCTTTTCAACATATTCAAGAACATTTTTATTTAATGTATCATTGTGAAAATCTATAAAATTAATCTTATAAAACTCTTCTTCCTCATCCATTAAAATAGAAGGTTTGAAACCTTTAATTTCTGTAATGGCTGAAATTGAATTTTTATTTTTGTCCAATTTAGTGAGGTTTTCCACAGTTTTTTTAATTGATTCTATTTGGTCTAATTTTAAAAGTAATTTATTCTCACTAACCATACCTAATTGGCTTTGAGCACTATCAACATTAAACATTGAAATAAGTTTACTTTGATGTGATTTTGCTTTAGCCTCGTCTATAATGTCTACTTCTAAAATATATGGAAAATGCTCTACATTAGGTTTATCCTGTTGGGTAATATCCTTTAAATGATGAATAAGCATATTACTATGTTCTTTTAGTTTCTCTCCTTCTAGTGTCCAAGGATAAGTTTTATCGTCTCCACCACCTTCTGTACGTAAATCATCTTGTTTTCTATGTTTAAAATTAATCAAAGAAAATTTTTCATCGTTCATAACATTAACACTCCTTTTGAATAGAATTCCTTACTTTTCTAATCGAAAAACTTGTATTATTCACTATATCTTTTTGAGTCATTCCATTTTCATGTAGAAAGGCTATTAAATCCTCTTCACTCCCGAGAGAAGGGTTATTTTTTAAATATATTTCATACAGTACATCGTAAAAAGTTAATACATTCTTATCATTCAAAATACATTTTTTTATAGCCGTATTTATAATTGTCTTTATTTCGGCAGGTGAAATACCTTCTAGTAAAGTAACTAAAGTGTTTGTTTTCTTTAAATCCTCTTGAAAATTATTTTCTATACCAGAAATAAAATCTTCTATTAATTTCATACGTATAGTACTTTCCGGATAATCAAGCATCAATGTCTTATCAAACCTTCTCCAAACAGCTTTGTCTAATAACAGATGATGGTTAGTAGCTGCTATTAAGATGCTGTCATTACCAAAACTATCGATATTTTGTATTAATGAATTGACAACTCGCTTCAATTCTCCTGTCTCATGTTTATCATCTCTAACTTTAGCTATTACATCGAATTCGTCCAAAAAAAGCACACATGGCTTACGTGAGGCAAAGTCAAATACTTTTCTGATATTCTTAGCAGTACTTCCCAACATAGAGGAAATTAAACTATCTAACTTCACAATAACTAGAGGTAAATCTAATTGGAGACTTATATATTTAGCAACAGAAGTTTTTCCGGTACCAGGAGGCCCGTATAGCAACAAATTACTATTTACTTCTAGACCTTTAGAAATGAGTAGATCTCTTTTATAGTACGAAAAAATAAAATCTGTTATTTCTTTTTCAATTCTTTCATTGAATATTAGAGATTCTCCACTTTCTACAGGTAAAAGTACATCTACAGTTTCTAATCTACTCTCACTATCAAAAGGCTTAGAAATGAGGGAATCTAAAGTTGCTATATTAGTATTATTTGAATCGATTATTTTTATTATTTTACGAGCAACCTTCTCTTCTCCGTTTTCATTTAATTTCTCAGCCATAGTTTTAGCATAATTAATGACTTTTTGTTGATCTCCTTTAATTCCACCTTCAATAATCTTTAGCAATTCTGAATACAAAAGAAACACTCCTTTCGTTCTAATATATACAATATCGTTATTTATAACAATGATTTTGTCATTTTTTTTTTAAAAACGTCATTTTATTTTCGATAACCGTTAAATACAAAAAATGAAATGTAACATATTTCAATCAATATTTCATCCATACAAAAAGGGTGCCCACTTTTTGTGGGTACCCATACATCTCAACAGGCAAGTCTTAGGGGGCTTGTGCCTCACAAAACAAAATGCTTGTAATGAATCATCAACAATTTAATGATTTTGGTACGTCGTTTTGTTACATCTCCGGACTTAGATATATACATCATATTTACTAATTAATTTCTTTGCATCGCTTTAACCAGCTGATCTTTCATCGCTCCTCACTCTCCTATTAAGAACATTCGTTCTCATTCATTTTAGAACAAACATTTGAATTTTAGCAAGCAGAAAGTTTCTTGTAAATAAAAAGGAGGCCCGCCAAATGTAACGGACTCTCCTCTACTATTAGTAAAAGTAACTGTTTCCATTTATGTGACCTCCTTTAATTGTAAGCCATTTGTTGAGCTACTCGTTTTAACTGTCTTGCGTTTTCAGACGGGCTTAAAGGCGTTGGGGAATGTAAATGTACTTCTTGATGTACACCTTTATCTTTCGCACCTTGTCCAACTTCACCTTTTACCTCAACATCAACTTTTACCTTATGTTCAATCTCAGTTTGGATAGCATCGATTGCGCCACTAATATCGTTGATAATATCACTAACTTCAACGTGAGGCTGAATCCATTCGGCTACTCTTTCAGCAGCTTTAATGGCATCCGATTTCATATCTGCAAGACCGATAATAATTCCTTTAACCAAGTTATGACCAACCATCTTTTTACCCCAACGACTCGGGCTATGAATGTCAAGTGCACCCTGGATAGTAGCTTTAATACTATTGGCAATAGATTGTGCTTGTTTAAGTAAAGCTGGTGTCATATCAGTTAAGCCTTGTTGCATGCCTTTAATGACATTACGTCCTATTTGAGGCATCGTTGATACCATTGCGTTAAACTCATTTGCGGTACCAGTACGAACTTCTTTAATTTTACTAGCCCACTCTTTTTTATAGGTATCTAACTGAGTAGCAGTTTCAGCCGTTAACTCTTCAATCTTTTTAGCTGTATCTTCTTTCATACCGGTTAACTCTAACTCTGCTTGTGAGCGTGCTAAGTTAGATTTCTCTTGCCATAAAGCTACATAATCAGCAAGTTCTGACTCACTCAAAGTATTAAGAGCAGCGATTTCGGCTGATGCAGATGGCCCTAAAGCTTGAAGTTCTTTTAGTAATCCTTGGTCAATGCCTTTAGAGCCTAAAGCTTGAATATTAGCTGCCCAATCTTTAAATGCCTCATTTTGACCTTTTAGATTATTAATCAACTTTTGACCAGATACAGCGGCTTTCGCTTCGATTTCATCAAAGATACCGACATTACCGTATAAAGATTGAGTTCTCGCGTTTAGTGCGTCCTCATATTCCTTAGTAAGTGCCTTTGAGCCATCAATAAGCTTCTGATTAGACTCTTGCATCTTAGCAGTGTACTCATCATTCAATGCAATGAGCTTTTCATGAATAGCCTGTTTGGTTTCTGCTACTTTATCTTCGTAGTAGATACGTTCTTCGCTACCATCGGCATATTGCTTCATGTACTTTTGGTACGCAGCTAATTCTTGAGTAAGTGAAAGCTGACTATATTTCTTTTTGCGATCAATATAGTTCTTCTCTTTTTCGAACTGCTCTTTCGCGAGTTCTTCCATCGCTTTATTGTATTTATTTTGTGCTTTAATACGCTCTGTCGTATTTTCAACAAACAGAGTCGTTGCGTACTTCCAGTAACCTGCTTGCTGTTCAAGAGACCACAATTCAAGGGATTTTTTATTATCTACAAACTGCTCTAATGCTTCCAATGTCTCTTTTTGGTATTTACTTCTCGCCTTTGCAAGCGCATCTGCCTCTTGCTTCGCTAACTTTTCGCGGCTAGCTTTAGCATCAGCCAAGATGTTATTGATACGTTGTTCTTGAGCTTTAGTATTAGCTTGCGTCTTTTTAGAAGTAGAAGCTTTAATAACTGCAATTTGTTGCTCCGTTTTACGATCAAGTTCAGCACGTTTTTTAGCATAGTCTTTTTGGATGGCAATAACATCCGCGCTTGTATTGGAAGTTGTATTTTTAACAATATAATTGATGTTATCCATCGCTGATTTTGTTGTTGTAATAGACTTACTAAAATCAGGAATTGCCTTAGCAGACATTAGATTTGTAGCTTTTTGTACCACGTTTGTAGTGGCCTCAATACCTTTAGCTACACCAATAGGAATCCATTTAGCAATGGCAATCATTACCCTACTCGGGCTATGAATCAGTGAATACCGCTGGTTTCCCAGTACTTTAACACCGCTTAATGCAGTCGGATTAGACTGTATCATCATCTACGAGAGATGCACCTTGTCAGTCGTTCGAGCGTAGTTCTAATGTTTTACGCTTCGGGATTACCTTATCTATTCAGACTTAGGCTTCCCCCGATATTCGGTGTTCAACATAGTTTCACTACTATGAGGGGCTAACATTTAACCTAAAAAGCTTTTAATGCCATTTGTAACGGTTGAAGCTACTTCTTTAACTTTGTCTGTGACAGCACCCATCATAGAACCAATTCCATTAATTAAGCCCTGGATGATGTTTTTACCGATCTCAACGAGATTGATGCTTGATAAAAATGATTTAGCAGCATTCCAACCTGTTTCAATTACTGTTTTAACACCATTCATCGCTGTTTCAACTACCGACTTAATACCATTCCAAACGGAACTAACAACCGATTTAATCCCCTCTAAAACTGAAGATACGACTGATTTAATTGCATTCCAGATTGAAGAAACAGCACTTTTGATTCCGTTAAGGACACTAGAGATTACGCTTTTGATTGCATTCCATACTGATGATACAGTGCTCTTGATATTGTTTAGGACTGAGGAAATAACACTCTTTATACCATTCCAGATTGTCGTTACAACAGATTTAATCGCATTTAGGACCGTTGTTATTACTGATTTAATTCCATTCCAAACACTAGATGTTGTTGACTTTATAGCATTTAATACTGATGAAATTGTTGATTTAATAGCATTAAAGATTGTTGTAACAACCGCTTTAATCGTATTTAGTGTGTTAGTGAAAATACCTTTTATTGCAGTCCAAACGGCTTGCATAAGTGATTTAGCAGTACTTCCAAATGCTTTTAATGGGCCAAGTAATTTACCTACAAAGTAAAGGTTAACTATTCCCCAAATGGCTTGTACTGCTCCGCTTAAGATCTGTTTAATACCTTCCCAGACACCTTGCCAATCTCCTTGGAACAGAGCAGAGAATGTTTGGATGATACCGAGTATTATATTGATTGCACCCTGGATAACGTTTTGGATAGCTTCCCATGTTGAAACAATTAATGCCTTAACAACCGGCCATATAAACTGCATAATAGCCCCAATTGCCGACATAACGGTTGTAACAACAGTACCAATAGCATTCCAAACAGTTGATGCAGTTGCCATAATACTTGCTTGGTTTTCATTCCAAAATGCCGTGATTTGCGACCAAATAGATGTAATCAAACCACTGACAGCCGTTACCGCTGTTGAAATAGCTGTTTTAATAGCTTCCCAAACGGTTTGAACTTGACTTCTAAATGTTTCATTTGTTTGATACAGACCTATAAATATTGCGGTCAGACCTGCTATAGCTGCGATAACTAATGCCACCTGTACAGTAATGAACCCTAAGGCCCTGCCCACTATTTTAAACTTAGGGTCTAACTTATCGAGAGTACCACCGAAGTCTTTAATCAATGATGTGACACCTTTGAAAGACTTACCCCATATACCAACAACTTTTCCGGCATCTCTAAACAACTCTTTAAATGCGATGATATTAGGTAATACCGCTAGTAATATCCCTCCGAAAGAAATCATACCTGCTATCAAGACACCGTTTGAGCGGTTACCTTCCATCGCTGAATTTACAAATTCCAAAACCTTATTTGCAATCTCAATAATCTTTGCACCAAGAGGAGCCATACCAATACCTAAGTTAACAAGGAAAGTAGTTAGGTTACCAATTAGCTGTAAAACACTAGGTGCAGTCTGTTGCACATAGCTTAAAAATTGTTGGAAGCCTTGGTTTTGACTAAGAGTAGCTGACCACTCTTTAAATCGGCCCATCATCGAAACTAATCCGTCCATCATACCTGAAGATGATCCAGCAAATGCACTAAAGAAGTAAACAACTCCTGCTATTGCATCTCTGAAAATGGCCCGAATCTTAGGCATATTAGTGTTCACGTAATCCATGAATGCTTGGAATTTCGCGCTACCACTTAACCCATTCGCCCACTCAGCAAAACGAGCTGTCATTTCCTCGAAGCCTTTTGCTGTACTTGCGCTTAATGGAGCAAAGGCTGTAAGCATTGATAACAACCCTTGAAATACATTTCCAAATGAGCGACCGAACGTCTCAAGCATCGGGCCACCTGAAGTATTAAGATACTCCAAGAAATTCTGAATTGGCGGAGTACCTATTGCTGTATTTAACTGTGCCATCAAATTGGCTACAGCTTGTGCACTAGATAAGAATAGTGGCCGCAACTTATTGAGTATGGCATCTGTTGCTTGCATACCACTCGTAAATGCTTGCAAGACTGGTTTTTCCGTCTCTTTTACAAGCGATTTATATGTGTTTTTTACAGCATCAAATGAGTTTTTAGCTTGCTGTTGAACTGAGTTGAGCTTTGCTTCTTCATCAAACAACTTTTTGATAGTTGGTATCGCTACAGCAGCAAAAGCAGTAGCAGCTGCTCCAGCACTAAGAAATGCTCCACCTAATGCGAATGTAGAGCCAGCGACAACACCTATCATTGGACCTAAATTTGCAATAGCTACCGCTGCATTTGCCAAAATAGGCGCAATTGCCGGAAATACAGTCATCATTGTACCCATTACGGTGTGTTGCATCAGCTCGCCAAATGCACGAATATTTACTGCAATCCGTTGAATCTTCCTTTGGAAATCCTCAATACGAGCCTCTATTTTTATGACAACTTTCTCTCGAGCGAGAGCAAGCATTTTCGCTTTAACTTCGGCTGTTTTACGTTTGAATTGTGCAACATCGGCACCAATATCCACTCGTACATCATTGGCCGCGTTTTTGATTGTGCTTTGTACCTGACGCATTTTTGCCATAAACTCAGTGATACGAGCACCAATCTTAGCTACGAAACTGTGCGCGTTTGACATAAAACATACCTCCTTATTTTAATTTTTATATTTAAATATTCACAAATTCATAAATTCATATATTTATAAATTTATGAACATTATATCATGTAATCGCCTATTTAAATTCACAAATTTATGAATCCAAGAATATTTAAATTGAAAATAAGTGATATACTGGTATTAAATATATAAAAACGGGGTATTTAAATTGGAATTAAGAGTACGTTTGAAGGAATTATTGCAGGAGCGAGGTATTACACAAAAAGACTTTGCGGAACAAACAGGTTTGAAGCCATCTGTCATCAGCGAATTAGTAAATAACCAACGTAGTAGTATTAATAAAAACTACATCATTAAAATAGCAGAGGCCTTAAATATTGATGATGTTAGTCAAATTATTGAATTGAAAAAGTAGCTCTAGTTGAGGGCTACTTTTCTTCGTTGAAGTAATAATCTTAATTTGATTCAAATTTACTCAATTGATCGTTTATTTCTTCCCAGATCTTCTCAACATCTTTTTTTCCATCACCCCAGGCTTGCATTGACTCAATTGCTTTACCGGGATCTACTTTGGAAAGTTCGCTAAGTTTCATAGGCAAATTTGAGACTATCATTATAATCTCCATATCAATAGGTAACATGATGAATTCTACTCCTTTTATTCTTTTTTGATTTTGCCCTCTAAAAACTTGTTTTTATACGGCACTTATACTTTAAAACGTCAATATACCCATTAGCTTCTGCTGCTGTTTTAAACAATAGTATTTCTTCTCTATTATTATCGAATAGAATTTCCACCCAATCCTCTTGTCTCTCAAATTGAATGCACATATAACTATTCAGATATATTAAATCCAGTCATTAACAACAAAATTACTTCTGCTGAAATTAAGTTTCAATATGCTTCTGAGGAAGTTCAGATAAATATCCTTTCTACAGATAACGGAAAATTATTCCTACAAAATTTTCAAAAAAAAAATTAAATATCCCACCTGCTTTACAAGTTGAAACTGAAGAAAGAAAAATTGTTCTTGTTATGAAACCGATTAAGATGAGTATTGAAATCCTTAACGGTAAAGAACAATTAAAAGATCAAGGTAGTGTTTTTAAGCTGTCACAAACAAAACCTGGTACTATCGAAATTTCAGTTAATTGAATCAATTTCATAGATCACATTTTTCAAAGGCTTAGACTGCTCCTATTAAGAAACTTACGTTTTTAAAAATTATGCTGCTTGAGTTTGTGTCTGTAATAAAGCATTTAGCCGATCTACTGTCGGTCTAAAATGCTCAGCGAATCCAAGATATTCGCCTTCATTGCGGACATTAAAGGGAATGACTGCACGCATTTGATACTCATGTAGTTGACGGTAAATGGGTTCATAATCATACCCTGTATCGAATATAGCGATTGTGAAATGCTCTGGAAATCGGTCTTCTACTTTCTTTAAAAGAGGAATCGCTGCTTTACTATCCGACAAATTGGCAGATGTCCTGAGGCGTCCAACGATATATTGCCCCTTTGTTGTTACGGCTAGGTGCCCTTTAAAGCCAAACTAAAACGTATTTTTGCCGTCTCTGTTCTTTTTGTTGCCCAATTCGGTTCGATGGACGAATCTTGCCACAGTGTCTCCAGTGGTGTATCGAGCTATGCTCTTATTCTGACTGATAATTGCCGTCCTGGCTCTCCAGCAAAGGGCTCATCAAGTAATTCAATACAGGTTTTGTACATCACAAATGTTTCACTTGTTGGTACCTCAATCGTTTTAGATCGATGAAATCCTTTGGTCATAGCATTTCTACTGTAGAAAAGTCTTAAACTGATTGTACGTCCATGCTAGACGCACATACAAAAAGAAAAGAACATTCTTTTAAAAAATGTTCTTTTCTCTAATTAAAAGTATTTATCACGTCAAAAATCATTCAGAAATATCAGTACTATTAGCTATAGCGCACGGATATACTACACAACTATAAGGATTTCCATTAGATGCAACATAAATAGGTTTTCCAGGGACATAACTATTGCTATTAGAGAAGTCTTTTATTTTTTTCTCTATTGTTTGAAGACCCATAACAACCCATTCCTCAGGGGCTTTACCCGTTGTGTAAATAATTGAACCAGCAGTTAAAGCTCCAA
Source organism: Lysinibacillus sp. NPDC059133 (assembly GCF_042755925.1). Taxonomy (NCBI): domain Bacteria; kingdom Bacillati; phylum Bacillota; class Bacilli; order Caryophanales; family Bacillaceae; genus Lysinibacillus; species Lysinibacillus sp. NPDC059133. Next base: position 86,324 of record NZ_JBHZDH010000012.1, read on the forward strand.
CAACAATGCCTTTAAAAAAGACAGAAATTTTATTTGCTCTCGGTTGAGTTGTAATATTATTATCAATATCACCTTCCGGTAATTGATATACAATAAAATCAACATCTGATGTTTCTTCATTGTCAAAAGTTACAAATAAATTTTCTGTTTTTTCATTTTCCGAAGCGCCAGCAAAATTCACATCAACTATTTGAAATAGAAGTACACAAATTAACAAAATGCCTGTAAATTTTAAATAAATAGATTTCATTTTTTCACCTCCTCTTCATAGAATATACTATATTTTGTAAATTTTGTAAATATTTAATATATGGTGATTTTTCAGAAAATTAAACAAATAATTTACTCAACAAGGAAAGGAAAATCATTCCTACCACTACGCCACAAATAAAAATTATTAAATTTTTAAATTTCATAAAACACTCCCCCCTTTTGTACATTTATCCTTCCATCACCAATACTACCATATATTACCGTTAAAACCCAAAAAGATACTAATTTAGCAAACTTGTTTTGCAGATTGATAGTCGGCTACCCCACCACATATATATCAAGTCAGCAATCAGTTACAAAATTTTTCTCCAAAACTGCCACCAAGATTTTTTCTCCTTTTTCTCATCGGCTTCAGTCAATTGGCCTCGTATTTCCATAGATTCTTTTAAAGCAAAAGTTAATTTATTATCTCTTTCCTCGATACTATTTAAAGAATGGGGATTAGGCTCTAATGACACTTGGGTTCAAATTCCCGACCGATCGAGGGCTGCTAACATGATATTATCGCCCTTATAAGAGTCAAAGGTATAAATTCGGGAAAATTAAAGTGGGGTAAATATTAAAAAATGGTTAATGGAATTGGACTGAGTTTGAGTTCTAAGAAAATCATTTTTTATTTCCTTATCAAGCCAATGGGGGATTTAGTGCAAAAAAATATTTCAAAATAATCAAACTATTTTTAGGAGTTAATCTGTCACATTCAAATAAGAGCATATTTTTTAGCAATCTTTTTTCAAAACGCGCTCTTTAAATTATCTTGGTCTTAGTGTTACGCTGAAATCGACTCTACATGCGATAGAATGCCAAGACGCTTCATTTCGTGGTCTGTTATAGGGTATAACAATTTTTTAGTAAATTCATAGGAGAACGAAATCTCGCTCTCCTCGCTTATAACTTCCACTGATCCTTAAGTTTAGTCAAAAACTTCATCTTACTACCGTCATCCCCTGATACGTCTGGATGAAACTTCTTTGATGCCATCCTGTAGATTTCATGTAATACTTTCTTTTCATCATCCGTGTAGTTACTTTGTGAAGGGGTAAAGTAACTACTACCACCATACGAATTGTAGTTACGCTTATTGCTTTCCTCGTAACTACGCCTAGAGTATTCTTCCCGTGCCCTTTTCTTAACCTTTAGCTCCTCTAAGTAAGCTGGATTACGCAAATTTCCAAATACGTCATAGCAACAACTGTATTTACCTTGTCCGTATTCTTTTTCAAATGCTATCTCGGCTGCTCTATGGGCTTCAAGAATTGCTCTTTGCTTTACCTTTACTTTAAATTCTTTCGTCTATTGAAACTCTAATTTAATTTTTTCGATGAGTGGTTCCAGTTTTGCGTTAATCATTCTATGGAAGGTATCTTCATCAATTTCCATTTCTTTTAGCTTCTTTTCTAGTTCCCTTTCAATATAATGATCACCATACCAGGAGTCTAGCAAATCATAGTAACTCATTGTGCAGATAACCCATTGTTTCTTTTTCACTTTACCGTTTTCTCGGTAACTGTGATGAATGCTAACCTTATAGGCATCTAATATTGGCCTTTCAAAACGTTCATTGCTATAAGTGTATCCGTATGATGTTTTCGGCTCATCACCAACAAATCCTAATTTTATTTCGGTTACAATGATTTCTTTGTGTGTACCATTCGGATCCGGCTTCTTCTTAAGTATTTTTTGAATGACACAAAACATGTTTGCAGCTCCTTTCTATGTAGTTACTTGCAGAACAAACAAAGTACCTACATTATTTAAAGAAAGGATAACCTATAATAGCGTTATCCAAGTTTTGAGGACCTTCGAAAATCCATACTTTTTACCACTGATGCTCTCACACGTTATTTATGCATTAAGCTTTAGTACTTTCTTTCGTGCAGCTTCAATATGCCTTTGTACCGTACCCTTCGTAATCCCTAGTTCTTTGCCGATAGATTCAAAGGGTTGAAAAAAACCATAGTGCAGCATATAACAGGTGCGTTGCATAGGTGCCATGTGCTGAAGTACAAACATGATTGCTCGTTTGTCGTCATCAGATAATGTTCGTTCTAGATGGTTTGTACCTGGTTCTCGCAAAGAAGGTACGTCATCATTAACCCCAAACCATTTTATATCCGTGTTCACCTTACGTTTGTCATAGCCGTATCGTTTGTTCGCACTTTTATGAATACCCTTCCTTGTTTCCTTTGGGTTAAAGCCTTTACTCATCCATTCAATCGCTAGCTCCAAGTCAGATAGCATTCCAGCGTATATTTTTTGTTCTGGATCATCTTCATGTAATGCAGCACGTTCAGCTTTCAATCGTTTATGGGTTGCTCTGTACTCTTTTAATAAATCATTCAATGGGAATCACCTTGTTTCCTGCTGTTCACTGCTCAGCTCACTATTTTTCCTTTTTAGGCACTATCCGAATAACCACGTCTTTCTTATCTATCTCTGTTGGATTGGCATCATGTTCACGTAGAATAACTACCTTTGGCTGTTGCTGTTTACTCATGGTAATTTCACTCCTAACTCTTTTAATCCACTGAAAAATGCCTTGTCAGATACCAAAACTCCCGAAAAGCTCTGCTAGTTTCGTTTCATGTGTATTCCGTTCCTTCTCCGCAAAATAGCACTCCTGGAAGCGGTGTATATCGGCTTCATTGGCTACATAATAACGCTCAAGTGTTCTAATGTATTCAGCAGCTGCATTAATGAATGACGGATTATCAACTTTCACAATGTTTAATCCTTCTCTGCGTAAGTAGGTGATCGCCATTTTCAATTCATCATCCGATAAACGACAAGCACATTCTATTTTTTCAATTGCCGTTAATGCAGCGGTCGAGGAAGAAATAATTCCTCGGAACAAATTTAGAGGTGTAAGCTGCCTTCTACTCGAAAAAAAGAAGCTGAATTATCGGTACTCACATCTGACCAGCTAAGTAAAATGCTAAATTACGCTAAAGAAAATGAAGATGAAACTTACTATTCAATTTTACTTTTTCTTTCTTTTACGGGAATGCGAAAAGGTGAAGCATTAGGTCTTCAATGGGGAGATATCGACTTTGATAAGCAAGCTATTAATATTATTCGGAATCGAACAAGACACGGTACTGGAACAACTAAAACAAAAAATAGTGAGCGTAAAATCAAAGTTGGTAAGAATGTGATTGAGCAGTTATCTCGCTACCAAAAAGTAGTCAAAGAAAAGTGGCTAGCATTCGGTAAAAAATTGGAAGATGAGGATTATGTGTTTATCTCTTTGGAAAGTATGATACCTATGCCCTTAACCACATTACACAAAGGATTTAAAAGGATTGTTAAACGTTCTGGGTTAAAAGAGTGTACAATTCATTCTCTTAGGCACTCACATGCAACAATATTAATGAATGACGGTGTGCCAGTAAAAGCAATTGCTGAACGATTAGGTAACACACCAGAAATGATTCATACAACATACGGTCATGTATTGAGAGAAATGGAAGATAAAATTATAGACACATTTGACCGTGCTATCGAAATTGGGGCTAAAAGTGGGGCTAATCTCTAAGAGACAGCCCCTAAACCCTTATATATCATGACAACCATTTCGGAGGTGTGTTTTTCTCCCAATAAATATCCCCTAAATTATTGTGTGCCATAAAGTCGTCCTCGGCACTGTGGTAGTGGAAGTTGTAATAATAGCCATCCTGCGGTCTTTTTTCTGTGCGGACATGGAAGCGAATTAAATCCATGCCTGTTTCATTGCTAGTTATATTAAAAATTTTCTCGCCATAGTTTCCACTTGGCTTTTCTGAAATTGTCAACGATGCTAATGATGCATCGTCTAAGCCTGCTACTGTCATCGCAATAGCTTCCTCCATTTTAGGGAAGATAATAGCGTCAAATTCATTGCTAATTTTCGGGCCAATTTTTGTGCCGAATTTCACATAAGATTGCTCTTTCGCCGCATCAACGAGCAATGCATTGTAGTCAACCGGGTCTTCCTGTATTTCTGTTTGTTCTATCGGAAGAGCAGCCGCTTCTGCAGTGCTCGTCCCAGGTGATGGCCCGATAGAAGCACGATTTGATGGATTATGATCAAATGCTTCCCATATCTCATGTGTTGGCGTAATTAATCCAAATGTTAAAAACGCAACCATAATGACGATACTTTTTTGAATCCATTTCTTCATTAATTAACACCTTCTCTTTATGTACAAATTGGTAAATCTATTACTAATATATACGCTTAAGCCCTATAAAAGGTTTCATAATTTTATAATTCATTGTACAATATTTATGTATAAAGTAAAAACTTCACATCCTGGGAAAACGCTTGTATGACCATCATCCTGTTGCCCCAAACTAATCGGGCATTTACTCGCAGTATGCAGGATAAATGTGTCGTTTTTTTAAAAGGAGGTACAAAACATGGAAATCGCAATGGGTATTGGTCTTTTAATAATGTTAGGTTACTTATCATCTTTATGCTTCACGAACTAATACAATTACTTTTATGAAGAAAGTCCGCGAGCTAGCGGACTTTTCTACTTTGTTATGACCTATTCTGCCGCTCATAGGGCACTTTCTTTATTATGAATGGAACAGATTTTCACAAAATGATATAGACTATAGACTAAATTTATATACAGTCTAGAGCTTCTTGTTCTTACTTCATAAGTATTCAAGCACGATTCCCGCTACTAATGTACGCGGTAAAATTGTTAAAATACCACTCTCTTTTCGTACTAGCTCCCTATGTTCTTCATTGTATCCCATACAATCCAAAACAATCAGATCCACTCGGTAATCTCGAAGATAATGAGCTGCTTCTTCAAAGTTGCCATAATCATATGGTGAAGCAACAGCAATTGTGATATCATCCGAAATATCTTTCCATTTTTCAAGCATAGAATCTCTCTGTTCTTCTAGCGGAATAATTAAACCCATCTTCGGTTGATCGGCCATTGCACTAATCATTTGTGTGACGATTCGATTCGGATAAATAATGGGCTTTTCACATGTTAAAATCGGAAAATCATCTGTGCTTAATACGATAACCATATCCACCACTTGTTCTAACTTTGATAATTCTATTTGTAACAAGGGTAGTAGTTTTCTTTTATCAATTATTATGGATCTGCCATCCCGTAATCGCGAAATAGATGTGTTCTTTTCATTTCTCGCTAAAACTGTTAGTAATTCCACTTCTTTTAAGGAATCCAATGCTCCTCTTTCCACAATTTTAATATCTTTATTCAATAGTTCTGTAAACGTTGGTGTAATGTCTATACGTGGTGATTGTCCGATCGTCAAAAAACCAACTTTATTCATTTGTAGTCACCCCTAAAGTTTGAAGATGTATCATTAATTTATTCAAAAGCTTTTCATACACCTTTATCGGAAAACTTAGCTGTATTCTCAAATAGTTGTTCCAATATAAGATGATTGCATAACATCAATAATGTCTGCTTTAACACCATAGCTATTCCTCCACAATTTTCTCCTATAATTTTAGCTCGTCATCTTTTAGGTAGTACCTTTTAAAATGCACAATAGCGGGAATATTCTGAATTGTAACCATATAAAATTAACATGTTACGAACGAATATTCATTGCTAGCGATATCGTTGTATCATTTGAACTATGTCAATATCGAAAACAAACTACAAGTAAATTTAAAGCAAAAATATTAATAAACATTGTTACACAAGTTCAAATTTATTGGAACATTTATTTGAAAAAATAATCAAAAAGAACTATAACAGGTGCGATAACTGGGAATTCATTACATAAAAAAGAGTAGACATAGTCTGTCTACTTCTGAAAGCTCTTCTATATGTCTGTTCGACTTTTCTATCCGTCGCTTCAAAAATTATTCGATCTTCCCAGTAAATTGGACAAGGGGCAGCCTCGCTATTGCGAAGCCACCCCTTTAGTATTTAATAGGTAACATGTTTCGTAAATTGTAAAGTCTCAACCCAATCATCTGGGGAATAATATTATATTGAAACGTATATGTTTCATCACCGCGGTAAAATTCCACTGTGTGCTTTCTAACTTAAGCAACGCAAACCCAACCTTCTTTTGCGTCCTTGCAGCCCCAAAGCATGCGCCAGTGTGAATAAGTATCTACAAAAACAAAAAGCAGAATTCCAGATTACGTAAATATGCTACCTATAATAGCACGATTTATATTATACTATAGAGTTTTTAAAAAGTAAACATTTTATTTTAAGTTACCACGGTATAACAGTTGAACATTCAATTTGATATCCATGTTGAGCAGACCATTTTAGTAAAGAACCCCCAATAGGTCTCGCAGATCGCAATAATTTGTTGTGGGTCAGAGAGATTTCCGGACATCACCAACTCACATAGAACATCAAATCCATCGGGCTTATCTTTAAACGACAATGCTTCCGGTAATACTTGAGCAGAAGTTGTGAAAAATTGTTTATTGTGCAATCCCAAAATCATTGCACCTGCTGTAGCAATTTCCATCGCCAAAATCGGTAAAAATGTTTGAGGACCTTGTACTTCAATATTTCTCATTTTGCCAATATACTCGTACATTTCTTCTACTAAAGTCCGACAGATCGCTTTTTTAAATATCGAGCTATCTACTGAGTTAGCTTTTGCTTTTAATTCAGAGAAAAAATCCTTCGGGTCATAAATAGGTAAAATGTTGAAAAATTGCCCATGCGTCAGCGGCCATTCTTCGTCAACTGTAGTCGCTTCTTCGATAATATCTTCTGCGCTGTCAAAGTTCACTTCTGCCTTCCATCGCCCTGCTGTCCACTCATAGGTAAAACTTTCATCTAAAGTGTTTAAAATACATTTAATTTCTATATCTGAAAAAGGCCCATCTGTTTTTCGGGCTAATGAACCGTAAATCCCAATTGCTTGTACCTTCGAACCAAATCTTTCTAAAACTCGGTTGGCAATGGCATAAGCAATTTCCATTCTTTCTTCTCTCGTTACCTTTTTCGGACCAATCATATTTGTCTCTCCTTATTATTTAATTGAGCTATATAATGGGCCGTGGAGGACCACGAGCTTAACGAGGAATTTTGTCTGCTGTCATGTGCAAAATCACCTTTCCTTAATTAACATCTTGCTTTCTCTTTTCCAACAAATCTGAAATTTCGTCGATATCCATTTCAAACATAACCGAGTCATGTAATAGAGGCGCAAAATAATAGGTAACTTTTTCTTCCCCATGTTCTTTCTCTAACCGCAACCACTTTTCAGTTGGTAGCAAACAAAAAGCCAACGTATCTCCGCCAAGTGAATCCATGTACCAACGGATTTTATATTTCGGAGCAATAAAGTCCTGTACAGCTTTCAAAGTTGTGTCCCTATCCGTTCTTTCTTCATCATACGGGATTGCTTTCTTCACTTCATCTTTTATCAAGAAAATATCAACACACCTTGGCTTATCATTTTCAACTAGTTCAACATTTATTTTATCTTCTTCAAGTAAGTATTCGTTAAAATATTCCGCGATCGATTCGTCAAAATCTTTCCAATCCACCCATACTAATGCTTCACTATCCCAAAAGCTTTCTTCTCCCGCTAATGGATTTTTCAAAAACAGCTCGATTTTCCCCTCTATTTGATTCATACACATCCCCCTAAAATTTCATTGTTCAAAGATTTTCAATTTTAAAGATTTGTAAAATCTTTCTACCTCAACTGCATTTTCTGGCAATCCTGACACTTGCCCATCCCCAACCTCAATAATAAGCCATCTATCATCAACGTTTTTCCCTATATCGATGGAGATAAAGTTACTGTTAAACTGACTAGCTAAGGTAATAAATGCGTCCAAATTAGGTTGTTCATTATCATAAGTAATCTCTTCCCAATAATCTAGGACTTGTAAGAGCTGGCGATTAAAAAAAATCAATCTATATTCTCTCGACAGCGGCACGCCACTCTTTGGATGGTCAGCTATCTTCTCTAATGGAATAAACTCTCGAAAGACAATTCCTCCATTAAGATCCTGTCCTTGTCTCTCAACAAAATTTTTGACAACAAAATCAAGCTGTTTTTTATCGGATGCGTCAGGAATATAACACGCATCCTCCCACTCATGCTTTCTTGATTTCACATAGTCCTTAATGAGTATTGGTTGATAATGAAATTCAGCAACAACTTCGTAGATCGTATTGTAATCTTGATGAACAGCCTCTATATCAATCCATTTACTTTTAGGCGTGTAATCTTCAATAATATGATAGGAGTTCGGAAAATAGTGACATGCAGTGTAATGCATAGGACTGTTAACAAGTTTCAAGTTTTTCTTTAACAACCCTTGATATAACTTCTCATAATTTTCAGGACTCAACATCCAGCCACGATATATGACCGTTTCCAGCGTATGCGAGGGCTCAATTAGACGCAGTACCTGTTGAATTTTTTGATTTAATAAGTCCTCGAGTTGAATTAAATCAACCTTAAACCCGAGTGATTTTGCCGTATTCATTTCTAATTCATAATCAACATCAACTGACTTACTATTTAAAGGATCACTTCAAAAAAGAATTCTCATCGCTAACCCCTTTCATCATCAAAATAAATCGTCCCAAGAAAGTCGATATGATATGTATCATGGTTGACCGTCAAATTTTGCCCATCATAATTGACACCGAATAACAAAATTATCGCATTGTACGGTTGTGATAGATCATTCCCTACTTTTGAAATAAATCTACCTTTAAATTGTTCAGAATAAGAGAAATCATTTTGTAGTAATTGATCCAGTTTAGTAAAAGTTAACTCATAAAAAACTGCCTCACAAAAATCCTCATCAAAGGTGAACCCAAAATCATATTCAAATTGATTGTAGAATTCATCATAAAGCTCTTTCAATTCAACTTCACACGCTCGGTTTTGATTTTGTGATAGGAAAAGCCGCTCTAGCTCTTTTGAAAATTCTTCATCGGTCTCATCCTCACGCTGATAAACTGTTGAAAGATAGCTATCAAGCTGATCATTATTTTCAAAATGGCCAGCCCAAATCGATACATAGCCGCTATTTTCTTGGTAGTAGTCGAAAATCACTATGTCACATCCTTTTTAGAGATCCATCAGACAGTTCTAGAATAGATTAAAGCTCCTCCTGAACCCATAATCATTAAATGATTTCCTGATGGAGAAAATCCACATTTAATCGAGCCATCTAAACGACCTAAGTCAATTGCAGTTGCATCTGTTAAATACTGATGATTTGCTTTAAAAACATTGTCGATAATGACAGTTGCTCGTGGCCACCAAGGATAAATGACTTCAAGATGCCATCCATCATTTGACACATGAATACCGTCGCCAGCATCCAAGCCAAATATCATAATCTTTTCCTTAGTAAAAGGTATAGTAAAAAACAAATTATCTTCACTTCTACTGTCATAGGTCGTATTAGCATCATAATCTCTATGTATGCGAGAACCAGTAATTGGCTCTGTCATGCTGTATCCTGAACCGCTAATCAGAACAACGTTTTCATCTTGATCCCATCCACACGCAATTACACCAGATGCAGGGATTACTGTTTCATGCCCCCACGGACTAGGGGGGTTCATAAATTCCATTGACTGTGCCTTTTTTAATAAATCAAGTTCAAATGATGTTCTTATTTCTTTTTTCAGATCGTCATATCCTTCTTTTGCTTATTAAATTATTCTACTATATTAGTAAATGCACTAATGCAGCTGTGATTTTTAGAAGTGTCTAATACGGCAAACCTAATCTCTGTGAACAATTGTCCAAAGCCTTCATCCTCTAAAAGCTCACGCCACCATGCAGCAATTTTTTGTGGATCATTTCGAAAGACACCACAGCCATATGCTCCTAAAATTAAATGCTTGTCTCCTTTATATGCGAATAGCGCTAATGCTAATCGCATTCGATCTTTCATTACACGTTCTGCTTCCTGACTATCTTCTCCCTTCGCCAAAGCCTGTCCGTAGTTCACAGCAGGTAAGGTTAGTACCGAGGCAGTCACTGGCTGTTTCATTAGAGCAAAGCGCTCATCACGGAAAAAGACTACATCTGGAGAGTAGATTGCATAATTCGTATACATCATCGACCGATTCGAACGATTTGCCTTATAATAGCCCTCGTTACAAAGCTGCGTTTTATATAGCCCGCTGGAAGCTGCTAAACTTTCCTCCTGAGCCATAGCCCCCTTTAAAAATCCACCACCAGGATTTTTTGCACTCGCAAAGTTTAACACCCCAATTTTCTCTTTTCCTGTTGTAGCAAAGTCAATAATTGCTTTTACCGTTGCTTCATTTCCCAAGGAATATACAGGTTGTTGTTGCAGTTTAGGAAGATTAAGATATTCTTTGACAATGTCTTCCCCCTGTTTCGGGTCAATCAACTCACTATTCTTCTCCGAAAATTTCTGTGCTTCCGCAAAATCTATTTGCTCATTGCCATATTTATAATAGCCTTGCTCCTGAATTCGCAATGTCTCCTGGGCAATTTCTTTTCGATTCATTTCTAGTGCTCCTTTTTATAGAAATTTCGTTTGTCTTGGAATCAATTCTATTCTTCTCTTTAAAAAGGAATAGATATCACTCAATTAATAAACTATCCAATACTGTTTCATATTACCATATTTTGAATTTTGGATAAAAAAATAGAGGCCCGTTCACAATGAACAAACCTCTTGAAAACACAATATTTACTTCATTCAACATCCAGAACACCATAATGAAACTTCGCAGTTGTTCTTGTTAATTGCTGAAAATGATAGTTGGCTAACCATTCTGAACGAAAATGAGCCTTTAACACTACCCGTTTTCTTGCCACTCGTTTTGCCTCAATTACCCATTCTTCCGTTAATGTCAAATGTTCTCCAGCTAAGCGTAAAGCTTCAAAATTATTGGCTTCTTCAATAACTTCTTCAAACATCGGATCCATATAGACGACATCAAACGAATTGTCAGGCAAAGTCTTCAAATAACTAATCGCCTCAGCCTGCACCACTTCAATATGGCGCATACATGCAGTTAACGGTAGCTCTGTCGTATCGTAGGTTTTCATCCCCTGCTCAACAATAAATGCTACATTCGGATTCGCTTCTAGCCCAACAACTCGCCCCGCTTCGCCAACAGTATAAGCCGCCAACATAGCATCCGCAGCAAGTCCCAATGTACAATCAAGCACCGAATCTCCTTTTTCAAACTGTGCCGCTTCTAAAAACGGCTCCGCTTCCCCACGGGCAACACGCTTTAGGCGAAATGCCGCTGAATTCGGATGGAAGAAAAACGGCTCATCGGCACCAAAAGCATAATACTCAAAACGATTCTTCCCAGCAACGATCACATGCGCATGCAATTCCTGTGAAATCTTCCGAACAGAACGCTTTTTTCTTGGCTCAAACGAAGCATCTAATTGTTCACACGCAAAAGCAGCGAGCGCCAACGATAAATCGTCTGGTCTGCCCGCTGTCGTAACAATGGTCTTTACTTCTCGCATGTTTGTTCTAAAACACCTGTTAAATGTGTAACAATTTGATCCACAGGGAATCCTTCAATTTGTTCACGTGGAATAAAGTATGCCAATTGCCCATCCTTTAAAATCGCCATCGATGGTGAACTTGGTGGCACATCCTCAAAAAAGCCACGCATCGCAACAGTCGCTTCAGGATCCTGACCCGCAAAAACAGTCACAAGATGATCAGGCTTCACCGCTTCCACTGCCTCACGAGCAGCAGGACGCGCCAACCCAGCCGCACAACCACAAACCGAGTTAATCACAACCAACGAAGTCCCCTTCGCCTCCGCCATAAACTCATTCACCGCATCAGCCGTCGTAAGCTCCTTAAATCCAGCCTCCACTAACTCCTCGCGCATCGGCTTCACTACCTGTTTCATATATTCATCGTAAGCGTTCATGCTTTTACCCTCTTTCATATGTATTCGCAAAGGTTATTATAGCAAGGTTTTTCAAGAATGTACAAAGACTTGCCTTTTGCCCGATTTCATGTGTTTTCGGGGGGAATGTGACTTTTTCGTGATTTTGGTGACTTTTTTGTGTAACGTGGATTGGTTTGTTAAACACTTGTTACACACCCGAAAGATGGATTCTATTATTATATTTTCTATTGTTTTTATTAGTATTCCATCCACACTTATTATAAAGATTTTTCATTTACTTTATCATTTGACTCCAATAAAATGTAAATAAATACATATAAAAGAGGTAACAAAATGAATCCATGGATAAAGGCCATTCTCGGTGTAGTCATAATATTCGGCTTCAGTATAACGTTAAATCAATTGATGGAACCTGGTGTTTTAAGCTCTGTATTAAAAGGCTTAGTTATTTCAATTGTAATACTTGGGAATAATTTCACTATCAATAAAAATAAA
>NZ_JBHZDH010000012.1:99049-109507 GCF_042755925.1 Lysinibacillus sp. NPDC059133
AATTGATGGAACCTGGTGTTTTAAGCTCTGTATTAAAAGGCTTAGTTATTTCAATTGTAATACTTGGGAATAATTTCACTATCAATAAAAATAAAGACCAGAAAATAAACCAAGATAGTCATTAAGCTATCTTGGCCTTAGTTTTTCATTTAGCAACATACTTATCATGATAACGTTTGAGCATTGTTGCCATTTGTTCACGGGTAAGTGCAGCAGTAGGATTTGTGCTTTTTCCATCTCCTTTGATGATACCCTCTTTAATAGCCCATTCCCATGCGCCTTTATGTGTTGAGGCTACTTCGGATGAAGAATGTAAATTAGCTTTGTTTGATATTAAGTCTTTTAATAAGTTCAATTCTTTCTTTATTTCATTATATTGATTCACTTTCAAATCCTCCTCAAGTCCATTTTTAATATTTTTTTTGAATTGGTCCTCTGATACACCCATGCTGATTAAATATGAATATGGATCCACATGAGTGGTACCACCTAAATTATTGGTAATCCATCGGTGCGTCTTGATTCCATTCCCAATACTATCTAAAACAATAGATATACCTGCATCTTGAGCAAGCTTTCGTAAAAGCCAGATGTACGCTTCGTAATCTTTTTTAAACTGTTCCTTGTCAGATGTACGTGCTAATTCAACTTGCGCATAACTATATGGATTACCTTTATGCCCGCAACCGTATTGCACTCGATTAACTGGTGCAACTTGTACAATTCGGCCACCACCACCAACCCAGTGAGAAGTAAATGCATTTGCTTTGTTTCGGTTCATATAGGCGATTTCTCTTTCTAATGCATCGGGACCACAGTTTTGCGAATTACCTGATTCGTGAGCAATTACATATTTAACAGCTGATAATGCCATATTGGGTAGACCTGACATTAAACGTTGTTCGATAGTGTAGCTCATTTCACATCACTCTCCCCCGATTTATCCTTAACAATAGCTAAAATATTTTTAATAAACTCCGGAGTAGGTAAGCCCATCTTTGTGCCGTTTTCCGTGATAGAGATAAATTCGAGTACACAGAATGCAATGGCTGCACCATCACCTGCGTACTCGATACCTGGAATTACTAGCGACAGCAAATACACTGAGCCAACTAGCATTAAGTAATAAATTTTTCGTATGATGCCGTTGAAACCAACACGACTATTTAAATTTTGATTAATAATTCCACTCATAATACCTGTAACATAATCAATGGCCATGAAACCGATTAATACAGTTACCGCCATACCCAGACCATCCACAGAATAAGAGATAAGTGTACCTATACCGCCACATACTCCTGCAATCCACTTTTCCATTACAGCACTTCCTTTTCCTCAATATAAAAGCCCTCCACAGTCAATAGTGGAGGGCAAAATATTTACCATTATTTTATAATTTTTTTGTTTACTTCAATTATTTACACTAAAGTGTCAATTGTTGTGCTTTTTTTCATCTAGATAGTTAACCATAATTATTAATAAAATCAATGTAAAAAAAATAAAAGAAAAATAAATCATATACCGAACCCATGAATTAGTAATAAATAAACTTATTAATAGCACTATGCATAGTATTGTAATTCCTTTAATAATTCCCTTCGTCCATTTTGTTCTATATAACTTAGAAAGATAAGGCATATCCCTACGAAAACTTTTATATTTCAAATTTTGTTTTGAATCAATAAATTCTAAAATATCGTTGGACTCAACAAGCAAATCCCCATTACTATTCACCTTAATTATGCGATATAATGAATCTCCATCTTCGTTAACAATATGATAATCATATTTGAAAGATAAAATGCGAGAAAAGAAATCTATTACTTTCTCTGCTACAATAATACAAAAGACAAGAATTATTGATAAAATAACCAATGTCATTAAAACATTTACATTAATAACTAAATTAGAAGGATTCTTGAATAAAAACACAAAAAACAATATTACAAAGCTTATAATGCCTATCAAAACATATTTAGTAAGAGCGATTTGAAACTTTTTAAAATTGCTCATTCTTATTTTTTCTAGATCAGTTAGTTTCCAATTATCAATCGTTAACTTAATTACATAAACTATAATTGGAATTACTGTAATCACATACGGCACTAAACTTGTAAGAAAATTTTCTAAAAAAACCACTCTATTCCACTCTCCTTCTTCTACCATAATACAACAAAAGGAAAGGATTTCCTCTAAATTTAGACAATAAAAATAACGCTAAGCTTCGCTCGCGTTTCTCTTAAAACATATTTGCATACTCACTCCAGGAGAGTATGTTTAGTTCTTCTTGCTTTGAATATAGATAATCAAGCATGTTTTTAAACTTTTCTGTTGGATAATTCATTTCATCTGTATTTACATCTTCTACTTTGTGAAGTAGGAAAATCACCGTTGCCCCTGTTTCTATTACATAATCAATCGCATTTCTAAATGTGATTTCTTCTACATTGTTATATAGAATGACCGTTTTAAGCAGATGTGGTTGAATTGGTGGAAGAATTTCATATTCTTCTCTTATTGACCTTCCTAATTTATAGTTTTTCATGACCTCTAAAACGTCATTATTATAACCGCCATAAGGATACGCTACAAAATCAGCAGTTCTGGAAAATCCATTGGATATTAACCATTCCCTACAAACGTCCAATTCTACCTGAATACGATTTATTGACAATGTTGATAAATCTTGATGTGTAACAGTGTGATTAAACAAATCCCACCCATAATTATATAACTCTTTTAATTGTGCTAAATTCATATATCCCGTTGTACCTACTGACCCGCTAATGACACCGACTGATCCAACGAATCCTCTAGCCAACATGAGGGGAAAAGCGTTCGTATATTGCGAAATAAAACCATCATCAAAGTGAAGCAATACATTTCCTTTTGAAATCCTGTTGGTGTAGATTCCATCCAATACGACAAATGTATGATCGCCAGTAACACTAATTTGTAATGTTGTAATCGTATTATTAAGACTTTCATTACCTACAACATTCAATTTAGAAAGAGGTATCATGACCTCATTCCATCCACTAATCACTTTCCATTTTGTCGTTTTCCAAGAAAGATAGCTGGCCATATTATCAACTGAAGATAATCTCAATTCAATATTAGAAAACTTGTTCACATCTTCTACGTAGAATCGTATCATCATTGTTTTGGTTTTTGATAAGTTAAATTGTACTGATCTTAGTCTACTCGCTGATGTAGTATTGGTATCATTTGTAGTTACTTTGACAGACGACTGTCCGACTTTAACATGTTCTTTATCTTGTGAAACTACTCCATACCACAATTGCCACCTTGAGAAATCTGTCATTAATCTTCCCTGGTTAATGGTTTCTTTAGACTGTCGATTTCCCGATGTAATAGCTGCAAATCCACCCTTTTCACCATCCCAATATTGCGGTATGACTGCGCCAACTGCATCACGAATCAGCTTCTTTTTTGTAAAATCAACACTTTCACCACCTGGTATTATAAAAGTTTGCTTTACATCATCCCAATACTGACTAGGTATAGGGCTTCCAGATGCATCACGGATTAACTTTACTTGATTAAATTTTGTCATATTATCACCTTCTGTAGTTTGTTAATGGCATCCGTTTGCATTTTATTTGTGTAATCTTTAATTTAAATCTAGGATAATCTCTACCTTCATCTATTGTCCATACCGTATCAAAATCCCATCCATCGAATGTTGATTGTGTTTGCATTTCTGTAGTTGTACGTGCTTCGATGTAAGTTTCTGTTACTTGCTTCCAGAAATTTGACCATACTTCACCTGTTATAGGTTGTGCCCTATAATAAGGTTTTGGCCACCACGAAGGAGGACCTGTACTATTCCATTCAGGCTCCCAATAATCACGATCTTTATTGTATTGTGATGTGTAATTTACATATAATTTATTATCCGTACCTCTTATAAACATTTCTTCAACATAATTTAAATCGCTAGACCACCCCCGCATAGTAACACCTAACGATACATCACAATAACAAGAAATTATTTCAGCACCGTAATTTTCGGTAAAAACATACAACTGTTTCCTACTGCGTGACGAATAGTTATAAATCTCTACACATGTATAACAATTCTCAACATTACCACTATATAAAACGTAAGCAAATGTACCAGCCTGTATATACTTATCATCTGGCTTATCTTTATCTTGTACGCCACCAATTTTACCTGTAACATAACAATCTTTTATAACAGCATTGGAATAGCAGACAAATCCTCCGGCACGTCCTGCTGTTATATCTACATTAGCAGAACACCTATTTATTATTGTCCCTGTACCAGCTGTACTTACTAGACCGCCTGTATTACTGTTTACATTTGTGGATTCCATTTTGCCTGTTACATGGCAATTGGTAATTGTACAATCGTTTGTTGATGATACTAAAATAGCTATCCAGTTATATATCGTGTTAGTAATATACGCATTATCAATCGTGATATTTAAAAGTGTTGCTTCTATTGCTGAGCTGATAAAAGCTGGACCCTCAATATCTTCAGTGATTGTTAAATTATTTATCGTATATCCGCCACCATTATAGGTACCACAAAACGCTTTACCTTGACCACCTATTGGTAACCATTCAACACCTGATAAATCAATATCTGCCACTTGTTTATAATAATACTTAGGGTTTTCAATATTTTTATTCCTCACATTAATAAGGTCTTGTACAGTTTTAATTAAAAATGGGTCATCTTTTGTACCAGTTCCACCACTAAACATCATCCCCCTCTCCTTCTTCCTCTTCTTCTTCAGTTCCCTCTTGACACATGGCTTGTACACTTATATCTACATTTCCGCTTTCCAAGCCTATCAAATTAATTTTAACGCCTATATATTTCTCTTCTGCATCTTTAATTAATTCCCATAGTGCTGCTATTGGCTCTGCTTGCTCTACCTGGCCAATCCCCGTAGTCACACTAATTACTTCATCATAGGAAGTTGTAAAAAGAAATTCAGCCCCTTCACTATCTGCTGATACAGTTTCTGACTCTAAATAATACGTTGGTCCAAGTAAACCAGGGTCAACAACTTCATCATTTTGTGCTGTAAATCTAATAGCATACCAAGCTTGCCTGTGCTTTGATGAGTCAAATTCTGATGGTGGTTTTTCAAGAATGCTAATAACAATGTACATCACATTTTTGCGTGGGAAAGTCCAATCCTTGATACTCTCGTATGACCTGACAGTTCTTATACCTTTACTGCTGTAAGTACGTATACTAACGTAATAAGAACGATATTTTCTTAATAACTTCAAGCGTAATCCATTGTGTTCGAGTAATGCTTTATAAAATATTTCTGCTTGGATAGCATTTAATGAAGGACTAGCAGGTACTGACACACCATTTAATTGTAAACAATTCACTTCTCCAATACGTAACTCGAAAAGAGGTTCAAATGGTATCTTTTCGAAAGCAACTCCATACATCACATTCTTATGAACAGTTGGATCAAATTGTGAATTTGGAACTTCTGAAATAGAAATTAATAAGTATTCTGCACCTTCACGCGGTAGTTTCCAATTGGGCAACTGATTTCTTATCGTTTCATAATCGTACACAAATGGAACACCATCGGAGCCGAACGTCACAATATTAATTTTATAGTTACTAAATTCAGGCCTTAATGATAATTTAATACCTCCGTACTCTTGCATCAGGTGATAGTTTAACTTGACAGAAAAATCATCAAGCTCTAGATTTTCCCCTTCTGTGTCAATTAACAAGCTACTGTTGCCTAACATGTTGTTCTTACCAATTTTAAATTCACGTAACGGGGCAATATAAACTTTATTGAATTTCACTGCATAATCTCTTACTTTGTGAATCTCTGGATTAAGTTGTTCGAGAGGCACTTCACTTATGGTAATACTGATTGCTTGCATTTTAGGTTTTGGAAATGTCCAGTTACTCATGACATCAGCTATTTTCTCAAGTTTGTATTCTTCATATTGATTGTCCTCATACCATTCACTAATGTACACGTGGTACTTACTGTATTGGGGCTTAACCTTTAAAGACATACCTTTTAGTTCACCTTGGATATAATAATCAATAGAGGTAGATATATTGTCAGGTAAGATATCTTCCTCGCCAAGTTCGATTCCATCAAGAGCCATACAATTGATCTTGCCCATTTGCCAGCTCTGCAAAAAGTAATTTAAAGTAGGGTCTTCTTTCCCTTCATATTCCTTATCTTCATTCATGACATTCACAATATCACGTATAACTTGCCCTACGTCCAACTTCGGTACTTCTTTAAATAAAGGATTATAACGTTTACCTACGATACGTTCCGTTGCATCAATGGCTAAATCTGTATCAATCATGCGAACGGTATCCCCTAACTCAGCTGAAGCAATTTCTTGCTGTTGAGAGCCAGACATTTTACTAAAATCGATAATGTCTACTTCATGTGCATATTCAAACAAAAAATTTTCATCCAAATCAATTTTTTGTGTAATCGATTGAATGTTTTTCCCAACCTCTAACTTAAGGTTTTCATTGGCACCACGTCTGTTATGAATCGTAATGACAAACTTGTTATATTCAACTTCTAACCCATTTTGGCGCGCAAATTCATTAATGCGACTCCTACCACCTTTAGCGCTTGGCCTATAGTAATAATAACCGCCTGCTAAATCAATAATCTTAAATCCGTTCATTCCCCAGCATTGCGAAATGATACTCCGTGGTGAACCCTCATAAAATTCTTCTTCATCTTCTGCTACAAAGGGAGCTTCCGATGGATTATTTAATAGATAACTTACATGCTCAAGCATCAGCTTAATTGCTTTACTTCGATCACGCTGCTTGTCTACCCCAGCAATAATAAAATAATCCCCATCCATTTCCACTAAATTAGGATAGTGTAAAAAAGAGGGGAATATATTTTCAGCCATTTGTATGTCAGCGGTGTATTGGTCATTGATGACTTCATAAATCTCTGCATTAATAACATTTTCAAGCGTACCGATAAGCGATAGATTGCTATGATTTAAAACTTTAATATCGTAACTCATACAGCCACCATATCAGGTGAACAACGGAACGTTGCCCAAAATAACCCGTCATCCACGATACGCTCAAAATCTTCACTAGAAATAAACTTGGCCATATATGCCCACTTTGAATCTTCATCAAAAATTAATCGCTCTTTCTGTGATGATTTAAAATAACCACGTAAAGCCCGACAAGCATCATAATAGGTTTGACCTTGCAACGGTGTAAGTAGGAATTGTATGCGAATTTCAATATCACTTTCACTATCATCAGCCACTACTACACTGCCACTCACCTTCGGTAATTTAATAAACGAATCACTAAATTCACCAAAAAGGGGCCTTTCGGTGTCCATGACCTCAAGCCCCAATTGTGAACAGTGTATTCCTTTAAATGTGATGTCACACATACTATTTCCCCTTTCGATCACGTTGCTGCTGCTCATAAATTTGACGTGTAATTTTCTTAACATCAGCTTCTTCGCGAATAATAAATTGTGCGCCTTCTAACATGCGTTCATAATTATTGTGAATTACTTGTGGTTCTTGTCGTCCTCCACCTGCTGCATCAAATATTGCTTTACCAATTGCACCTAACACTCGCTCATTAAGAGGTAAAACGGCTTCTGGACCAGCTTCTCCTACCCCATGCAATGCATTTCCTGTATTAAACAACGTTGGCTTATTAAATACGCCACCTTTTGCATGCCATTGAATATCGATTTTAGGAAGCCCTTCACCGAACCAATCTAATGGATTGATAGAGCCCTTAATACTAAATTTAGGCTTCTTAAGCTTTGGCCAATTAAAATCGAATTTAAAGAATCCCTTTATAGCATCTATTGCTTTTTTAACGGCATCCTTTGCTTTGTTTATTGGTGTCTTAATGGCCGAATAAATAGAATCCCATTTTTCTTTGACCTTGCTAAGGAGATCACTGAATGAAAAGAATCCTTTGATTTTTCCCACAACCGTCTTAGCAACATCGGAAATTTTTGACCAGATATTCGAAAAGAAGTTGGAGACACCCGTAAAAATTTCAACTGTCTTACTTTTTATTTTGTCCCAGTTTTCGACAATCGTTTTTACTAATATGCCAACTGGTCCCGTAACGACTACAAGGATGGTTTTCCAGTTTTCCTTCAGGAAGTCGACTATAGCGCCACCAGCTTTTTTAAAAACACCAACAATAAAATCCCATAAATCGGTGAAGAATTCCGCTATAGAATCCCAGTTTTCAATAATTAACGGAACGGCTATGGTTAACGCTGTGACCGCAATACCAATTGGTCCTGTTAAAGCACCAAAAGCAAGTCTTAAAGCTGGTAATACTTTCGAGGCTAGATTAGTAATGACAGGAATGAGTTTACCTAAAATCGAAGCAAAGCCAGCACCACCCTTTCCACCACCAAATAAGGTGGTTATGGTGTATACTGCTGGGCTGAGTGCTGTAAATGCACCTACTAATGTGCCAATAGCACCGACAATAGCTACAATGGTAGATGTTAACACTGGGTTTTCTTTTGCGAAACTAGCAATACTCGATACCACATTGGCAATAACACCTAACAACGGTTCAAGTGCTTCTTTTACATCTGATACAGCTTGTCTCAACTCTGTCATTGGATCAGCATTGACTTGCTCCGTCATTTTGTTAATTTCCGCTTGGCCTTCAGCAACAGTAATCTGTCCATTAGCCACATCATCTAGCACGCTAACAATTGCATCGCCCTGGTCTTCCCACATAGTCCCGAAAATTTCAACGCCAATCGTTTCACGTAAAGTAGCATCTTCGATTTGGGATAACCATTGTGCCATTTCGGAAAATGCCTTTGAACCTTCTTCGCCACCTTTAGCAATTGCTTTCCCCCATCCCTCTAACTGAGAGAATAAGGCTTGTACAGCGGCACTGTCAGGGGGATCTTTCGCTATCGCTAACTTTTCAGCATTCATAGCTTTAAATGAATCTAATTCAGCTTTGTGCGCTTCTCTTACAGCATCCATTTCATCACTTAATCTCTCATTAAGTGCTTCTTTACGATTAGTATGTTCCTCTTGAAGTGCCGATAATTTCGCCTGATTCACTTCTCGTAACGCATCAATCTGTGCCTTATTAGATTCACTAAGTACCTTTAATTCCTCTTGTTTGCGTTGTTGAAAAGCTTCTTTTTGAGCGTTATGCCGTTCTTGCAAGGCTGCTTTTTCAGCTGCTTGCATTTCTTTTAATGCATTTTTCCGCTCATCAAATCCACTTTTTAACGATTCTTTTTCGTTTGCAATTTGCTCTGAAAGTTGCTCTTTTCGAGTCTCAGTCTCTGTTTTAAGCGCTTCTTTTTTAGAATCCGATGTTTCTTTTACCGCATCCTTTTGACCTTTCAGAACTTCAATTTGTTCTTTGCGATCTTCTCTGATTTTTTCAAGACGTAACTGTTCTTCAAAATTGCGTAATTCTCGCATTGCATTCTGGCGATCAGCGTTCGTTTTCGCATTATTTACACGTAAGTTTAGTTCAGCACGTTTCTGTGCGTTCTCTTGTTTCTTAATGGCTTTATCTTCAGCTTCGGTTTTAGCATTTAATGAATCTATTTTATTGTCTAAGGCTTTTAACTGATTATATTTTTCTTCATCAATGAGCTTCATTCGCTCTTTGTATTCTTTGTCTATGAGCTTTATTTTTGCTTGAGAGTTTTTCTCAAAAATTTTCAGCTCTTCTTGTTGCGCCTTTTCTAACTGACGTAACTGTTCTTGCTGATTTTTAGTTAATGTCTCAGTTTCAGCAGTTAATCTTTTTTCCAATGCTTTTTGTTGCTGTTCATAGCTTTTAACCGTAGCATCATAATTGGCACTTAATTTTTTTTCGAGTGCTTTCTGTTGCTGATCATAACTTTTAGATACAGCGTCATACTCTTTTTGTAACAGTTTATCTAAAGCTTTTTGTTGTTGAGCATGGTCCTTGGAGATGGCTTTCTCTCGATTACTGAGCGATTTTGCTAGGACATCTTCTTGTTTAGAAAAGTTGGCTTCCATCGCGGAAAGTTGCTCATCTGACATTTTTTGAGTATCTCCAACAACATCACGAATGGCGTCCTTCATGGATTCTTTCAATCCGTTGCCCATTTCAACAGCGCGAATACGCCCTTCTTTCAAGCCATCTAGTAAGTTGTCGATATTCCAGCTTTTTTCTTGTGCAGCTCTCGCTAAGATAGTTTCAATCTCCTTAGCATTGTAGCCCGCTCGTTTCAGCTGTCCCCCATATTCACTGATAATATCAAGCTGCTCAGGAGGGAAACCGATTTTCAATAAACGACTAATTAAGTTGGTTGCCTCGATATTGGATATACCCAGCGCCTTGCCAACTTCATTCGTTTCTTGAATCAGTTCAGTAAAATCGATCCCACTATATGCTCGGGTAATGACAGC
>NZ_JBHZDH010000013.1:0-57883 GCF_042755925.1 Lysinibacillus sp. NPDC059133
TTTGTATAGTAATTTAATTGATGAATTTCAACTAATTTCTCCATTTGCGTAGAAGAAATAGGTGAAAACCATTGCTCAAATGATGTTTTTCGTGTAAAATTATCCATGCTTATGTCCTTTATTTTGGATTTGGATGGTTTACTACCACCCAACCATTATAAAGGCTTTTTTTATGCATGCATAATATTACGGAAAATTCAGTTTTTAAAAATACGTTGAATTATTTTAATGCGACGCTAGTGACATGAAGTACATAAATTTATTGGAGTATCCGAAAAAATCACAAAAAAATATCCTGAAATATCTAGGTTTATTTCTAACTCAGCGAAAGAAAGTAAATCTGAACAAAAATTAATAAAGAAGAGGAATTTAGAAAAAACTATAATTCAGATTTATAAACAATATGGTAGGGTTGATTATTCTCTTTTAAGTGAGTTTTTAGGAGTTACCAAAAAGACATTGACTAGCTCTAGTGGAGTGTATAAAGGGATCTCTTTATTGATAAAAAATATATTAGCTGATTTAGAGAATGATAAAAGCTGTAATACAAACAATAAAAAATAGAAACATGGTAACTTGATCTTTACTTCGTTCAATTAATTTAACCTAGACCTACTTTAATAAGGAGCCATTATAAAAGCATTCACATGTGATAAAACTATAAATAGTTCTTATATTTATAAAAAAAGCTGTTTTCGATAAAAGAAGATAAGAATACGGAAGCGTTGAAGACGAACAACTAGTTGAATTTGTTGATGAAATAGATGAGGAAATTATATCTGTAATTTATCGATTATACGATAAGACTTTAAAAGATTTAGTAAACCACTAAAGTTGTATTTCTTCCTTAAATTTTGTCTTATAGTAGAAAGAAATGGATTTGAGTATGCAATGCACTATCTTCAAAAATAAGCTTTGTATGCTATACCAAAGGACTTGGTTTTGCAGATGTAGCGTTGCCTGATAATGAACGTACTGAGTAGCATTACCATCTATATTTTTAGAATATCCACTATGCTTCACTCCTTTGGCTAAAATAAAAAGAGGACGACAAAAGAATGTAGTGTCTGCTACAATCAAAAGTTGTCCTCTGGTATTTTCTGTAAAGGTTTCTGTTTAATTTCAAAATCTGAATGCGCATTTTTTACATTGAGAGATAATATTACTTTTTAAATCTCCCATTCTTTTGATGATGTATGTAAATTTATACTTTTTATTTTATTCCCTTTGTAAGCAATATAGGGTTTTAATATAAAATCATTACTTATTTTATACTCAATATTACTATCTAAGTAAACTGTAACTTTAATTTGAGAAGTTTTATATATAATATTCTCTGATAACAACAATTGAATATCTAAACCTGCAACAGCAAATCTAGAAACATCTTCTTTCCCAATTAAAGGTAGTTGATAAATGCCGATTATTTCTTGTTTACTATCATCAATTGTCCATTCTATATTAATGTATGTATCCTCTTCTATTTTACTTAACTCAATTAAAGCACAAACATAAGCATCTTTTGGTGTAAATATTTTTTTTTCGTTAACGGATTTAAATTCTTTAGTTATATTTTCACAAATAGTAATTGAGTTAATCAAGTTAGCACCTCGAAAAATGGCAAACTGAATGCTCATTTATGTAATTCACATCCAGTTTTTATTATTATTAATTTGTCAATCCCAAAAATTTTGCTGCAGAACCAGCTGCGTATTTCACTGATCCAGTAACAGCACCCTGAATAGCGCCCACATTGGCACCTAGAGTTGCTCCAGCAACTCCGCCTGCTGCAACACTACCTTTAGATGTAAAGCGAGGAGAAGAAAAAGTTGCTGTTACAGTTGTACCGACAGTACCACCAATTGCTGCTCCCTTAGCAGATGACGTTGCAATACTTTTTGTAATCGTATTTGTATTACTCCAACTATTTAATGTTGATTTAATTCCCATTTTATTTCACCTCCGTAACTATTGAACTATACCACTATAGTGAAATTTATTCAACTAAATTTTACTAATTTAGTTGAATAAATTGTAATAAATAGTATTATAATTTAGAAAAAGATAAAATTACAAAATAGAAACCTGAAATAACTAGTAACAACCCTATACCCAATAACCAACCAATGAAGTTACTAAGATTTAAGAAACTAAAAATTTCAATAGTATAAACAAAAATTCTTTTATATATAGGCTTATCACTATAATCCCCTAATTCATCTTTTAATTGAACAAAGCCAATAGGAATTATAAAAAATCCTATTATGATAAGTATTGTACCTATAAATAAACCTAACATTTTATAAAAACACTCCTTTTAGAATAAATCCTTTTTTTGAATATAATTTTAATTCTCTTAAAAAACATTATTTATACCAGTACATAATACTACTAAAAAAAGGGTATTAAAATAACTTTTTCTTTTTCATCAAAAAATATGTATCAGTTTATTTTCCAATAAATTAGAATAAAACCCTTTTACAGCGGGGTTCAAAATTCCCAGCATAAAAAGCTCTATAAACAATTGTCACTAGAAAAGCCACGAAACACTAATGAAACAATGTTTGTGGCTTTTAAGCACATATACAATCGGTTATATAGGGACATTATTTATAATTGAAACTAATTTCTCTTTACTTTGTTGAACAAAATTGTTTAATTATTTAATATGGTCTCTTTAGCTAAACCCTTATAGTAAATAGTCATTTATTCACCCTGCATTTCAACACAAATTCTTTCATCTGTTTAGTAAACATGTATAGAGGGGGATATAGTTTCGCTTCCAACAAATTCGGCCTCTTCCATTCATTACTTTTGTTACTAGATACCCTTTATTTGTTTTGCCATTTTTAAAAATATCATTAACAGAAGGTTTCCATGATAACTCTGAATCCACTGCAATAAATTCTCCTTCGTTACTGTAATTTGTGCTCGTTAGCCCGCCCCCTTAAGCTGTGGAAAAATGCTTTCGATAAGGCTTAAGTGTCATAACCCTATTCTAGGCTGTAGCGTGTGACGACAAAGAGATCTAAAAAAAGTAAAATGGCCGCCCGCCCTGGGGAAACTGTAAAAGTCAAAGGTTTCATTAGTTATGATGAATATAAGGACTAGGGCAATTAATAAGAAAGACAATAGCTGAATTTCAGGAGAATCAATAGAAATGGTTTATGACAGCTATTGATATAATTTATTCGGATAATGACGATAGTAAATATAAAATATGACAAACTTATATTATAAAAAGAGGTGAATACATACCTATTTAGTGACAGCATTAGTTATAACTCACACTTCTTCTGTAGTTTTATAAAAAAGATTGATTATTTATAACAAAGTTTGATCATTTGAAATAAAGATTGATCATTTATAATAAAGTTTGATTAAAAAATAACCTCTTACGTTATCATATTCGTAGAGGTTATTTTTTTATTTTCAAAAAAAGAGATTGATAACTATGAAAGATACAAAAAACAAGTTTATAGTAGATGTGAAAAACTATACAGAAAAAGCGGGAGAGATTGTTTCGACAGTTACTGGATTCAAGAGGGAAGAACTTTCTAAGATATTAATTCAACAATAAATGGAAGGTGGGTAAGAAATATTCTTACCCGCCTTCCATTTATTTGTTTCTACCGTACTGTTTTTTTGATTGAAAATACCTTTGTGATTGTACACCTAAATTAAAAACCGCTGCCAATGCGGCAAATATCCAAATATTTACCTGTACGTTATCTATTTGAATTGGTGTATTGAACAGCATAAAAATATAAATGGTAAACATCGATGATGTAAAGCATGAAAGAATGAATTGACCCTTTAATGATTTGACCATAATAGCACCCCGCTTTTATGTTAACCATACTTAATAAAAGGTTAACATATTTATGTCGATAGTTAAATACTAATATTCGAAAAATAGTGTATCTTTTTAAAGAGAACAATTAGTGTGTTCTATAGGAATATCAAAATATTTGATATAGTGTTTTGAGCAATTGGGGTTAAAAGTAATATTACAGTATCTACATGTTTTCTTGTGTAGATAGTCATTAATCGTTAATTCTTTTTTACATACCCCACAAAGAATGGCTTTCTTATGAAATACATCTTTTTTCCATAATTGAACTTCGTGTAATTCATTTTCACTATGACACTTATAACAAGGATAATATTTGTTGCAGCATTTGAATTTTAGTAAAGTGGTATCGTTTTCTCCATGATAGTGTTTACATCGTCCTTCGTTATCAATCGCTAAATCGAAATTCCTCATCATATTTTTAACCTCTTAAGCGTTAAAGATAACTTTATCGTCGTCTTCATCTTGCCACGATACTTGTAAACAATCTGCCACTTGAGACCCTATGGAAAATGTTTTATAACCGTTGATGATAAATCCATCTTCGCTTCTCCTACCATAAAGTGATTTTTTAAATATTCGCGCAATTCGCATCCGTTCGCTTGTAATAAAAGAAGCGAGCGGATGTTTTTTGTTTTGGATGTTTCATGGTATTAAGATAGAGTTGTTAAGGTTATACCCTTGCCGCGAAATAGTGATTGTCCTAAGCTAATCCTGATTCTATAATAGTGAATGTAGAATAGTTAGATAACAATGAATGAGGTGGCATATGAAAAAGCAATGGAACTTAATATTAGCAATAATTGTGGTCTTAATTATCGCGGTATTTTCAGTTATAAATGTTGACAAGGTAACGGTTAATTATTTATTTGGAAAAGCTGAGTGGCCGTTGATCCTCGTTATTATTGGGTCAGTCCTATTGGGAGCCCTATTAGTTGGATTAATTAGTATGATGAAAATTTATCAACTTCAAAGAGCTTTGAAAAAGGCTGGAAGTGAAATAGATCAACATTCTTAAATATTGATTTATTTCACTAAGAAAAAAGATGTATCGTTTTGCCCCTTTAGACTATAGTTATCTAAAGGGGCATTTTTATGTCTAAGAGAGCAAGACATCTGAAGTAGAAAAGTGGATTAAAGAAGGTCGTGGTATTGGGATATCTTTTTGTGAAGAATAAGGAATTCTTAAATAAAAGTACCCCGTCCCGTATTGGCTAGCTAGGTCTAGTCTACTTAATAAAAAATAAAGCAGAGACACGGTCATTTGATTGCTCCCTTAAAAAAGCAGTGCCCAGAAAAATGGGGCACTGCTTTTTTTGCCCGGATGTGTAAATTCCATTATTTTAATAAAATGTATCTGCCACACTAGTGAATAAGGTATTAATTCCCTAGTTGCCCAATTTTATATTAATATTACCTTATTTTTAGCATTTATTTTTTGGAATCATAGTAATATTATTGTTTAGTGAGGCAAATTTTGATTGGGAAATTTAATCATCATAGATTTGGAATATGCTTTACATATAATTTTTTGTAGTAAATTTATTATTTGTGAAAACGTATTATACATATTTTAGAAAATTAATAGAGCGATAATATTGTTTTCACAGAATAAATATAATTTTATTAAAATTCTGGAGGAATAAAATAATGGCAAAGCAAAACAAAGGTCGTAAATTTTTCGCAACTACAGCTACAGCAGCTCTAGTAGCATCAGCAATCGTACCAGTAGCATCAGCTGCTGAATTTAAAGATGCAAATAGCATTTCATCTTGGGCAAAAGAAGCTGTACAGTTTTTGACTGACAAAGGTTTCATCCAAGGCGATGAAAAAGGAAACTTCAACCCAGCTGGTACACTTACTCGTGCAGAAGCTGCTGAAATTTTATCAAAAGCATTAGATTTAAAAGCTACAGGAACAGAAGATTTTTCTGATGTAAATGAAAATGACTGGTTCTATAATGCAGTGCTTGCAACTTCACCTGAATTATTTGATGGTATGGGCAATGGTAAATTTGAACCTAAAGCTCAGTTAACAAGAGAACAAGCTGCTAAAGTTATCGTGCAAGGTTACCAATTAACAGGTAAAGCAGATCTTGGCAAATTTTCAGATGCTTCTAAAGCCTCTAAATGGGCTGTATCTTACTTAGAAACAGCTGTAGAAAACGGCGTAATCAACGGTAAAGGTTCTTTATTAGCACCACAAGATAAAATTAGCCGTGAAGAATTCGCTACTATGGTAAAACGTACAATTGATGCAACAGCTAAAGAGGTAACACCAGCTGTAGATTCTGTAAAAGGACTTAATGCGAAGGAACTTGAAGTGAAGTTCAACACAGCTGTTGATGCAAAAGATGCTGAAATGACAGCGAAATATGCTATTGATGGTGTAGCTATCACAAAAGCAGAAGCATCTGAAGACGGCATGACTGTTACTTTAACAACTGATAAAGAGTTAAAATTAACTAATGGCAAAGTGACTGTAAAACCAATCAAAACGAAAGCAGATGCTAAAGTTCTAACTGAAGAGTTTAACAAATTGATCACATTTGCAGACACAACTCCTGTTAGCGTTAATTCTGTTGAAGCAAAAGGTACTGAAGTAAAGATCACTTTCGATGAGCCTGTACAAAGCGCAGGAACAGTAAGCTTGAACGGTACTGAACTTTCTGATAATCAATATGAATTATCTGGTAAAACATTAACAATCAAAGGCTTAACTGCTGAACAGACTTATAAAGTGGACATTGTTGGCGCTACTGACTTTGCTAACAATATCGCTAACCCTATTGCTGTTAACTTCACAGTTGCTAAGGCAGACGTTGATAGTTCAAAACCAACTGTTTCTACAGCAGTGAACGGTACAGAAATCACGTTTGATTTCTCGGAAGAATTAATGAAACAAAATCTTGATGGAACTGAAGGGTATGCAAAAGTAACTGTTGGATCAACTCCTTTCGTCTTAACAGATAAAAATATTAAAGATGCTGCTGATAATACTGTATTCACTATCGATGCAAAAACTGCATTAGGTACAGCGACATTTATTAATACAAACATTAAAGTAGAAGGACATAAAGATTTAGCTGGTAATGCTGGAGATGAATTTGTGTTCAACGCTATTCTATCTAAAGATACAACTCCTGCTACACTTGTATCTGCTTCAACTAAAATGTTAGTAGCTGATGATGTGAATTCTACTACAGACGTAGATGCTTTATACCTTACTTTTAGTGAACCTGTAAAAGTAGATGGAAATTTAACGCTTAAAACTCAAAATGGTATTGCTTACACTGCTGGAAAAGTAACAGCGGTAAAAGCTGATGCTGGTTTCGACGTAGATGGTAACGGCAAAATTGAGGGTGCTGAGAAAAACACAGTGAAAGTTGACATTGATTTAGATAGCAATTCAACATATACATTTGAATTATCTGCTGGAGCGGTTAAAGATTTATCTAAAAACGTTACTGCAGATACGATTACATTTAATGTTACAACTGGATCTTTCGAAGCTACACCTGAAACTACTACAGATTCATTAGTATTTGGAACTACACCTGTTGTCGTAACAGATAACAATGTATTTACTGTTGAATATGCTGCAGATGTGACGGCAACAGCAACAACAGTTGCTAACTACACACTTGGAGGAAAAGAGCTTCCAGCTGGAACTCAACTTCAGTTTGTAGATGGTACTAAAAAAGTAAGATTCACTTTACCAGAAGGTTCTATCACTGCTAATGGTCCTTATGTACTTGAAGCTAAGAATGTAGTAGATACTAAAGGTAACACACTTAAAAATGGTAAAGCTACAACTCAAGTAACACTTAAAGAAAATGTTGCACCTGTAGCTTCTAAAATAACTGTGGTAAATAGCAAAACATTTACAGTAGACTTCTCTAAAAGTATTGTTGATCAAGCTACAGCAACAGGTTTAACAGTTAAAATTGCTGGTTCAACTGTAAAATTTACTTCTGCTACTGTAACTGGTGGTAAACTTACTGTGACAACTAAAGATCACTATGCATTAACAGATAGCATTGTAGTTGATTTCAAATCAACTAATCTAGTTGATGCTAATAACAACAATGTTAAAGACGGTTCTGTTTCAAATTAATAAGTTTGTAATGTAAACCGTTCAAATTAGAAAAGCCTTGTAGAGATATCTCTACAAGGCTTTTCTTTTTAGCAATCGTATCAAAATGTTTTCAGGTCGATGCAAAATTGTAAAGATTTTCACATTTAGTATAAAATAGATGGGTGTTAAATGGTATAATTTTAAACGGTGTAGATACAAAAATAAGACCGAGGGAGAGAAGATAATATGATGAAAAAGATAATGAAACGTACGAGTGCTGCGTTGCTTGCCGCTTCCTTGATGCTGACAACAGTTGTTCCAGTGATCCATGCGGAGGAGCAATCACCTCCCTTAGCGCCATCGATTAGTGAGTGGGCTATTGAAACCTTAAACGAGGGTGAAAAATACGGGATTTACCCAATTGAGTGGTATTACGAAGACTTCCTTCAAGAAATCTCTGTGGAAAAGGTAAATGAACTGCTGGCATTAACGGAAAAGAAAATTGCCTCATTGGGCTTAGCGAAAAATAAACAATATAAGCCAGTGAGCGTGAAGAACGATAACACACGCGGTGATATTGTGAAGCGTTTGTATAATATCGTAGCACGTTATGATTTACCAGTTGGTACAGATGCCATTAAGTTTATGAAAGAACATAATATTTTACAAGGTTCTTCAAACGGACTGCAATTAGAGAAGAAAGCAACGACGCAACAAGCTGTTCTACTAGCTGTTCGATTCATTCAGAGTACATACGCACTTGCAGAACAAGGGGCAAAGGGGGTAGCCTGGGTTGTAGAGGATGAGGATACGCGAGTGTATTTATTGGGCTCCATTCACCTAGGTACACCTGACTTATATCCATTCGATCAAAAACTAGTAAAGGCGTTCGATGAAGCGGATGCGCTATTAGTAGAGGCAAATATTCTGGATACGAAAGGCCTTGATTATTATACAGAGAAGGCAATGTATTCAGATGGCACAACACTGAAAGATGCTGTTGCACCAGAAACATATGCGAAGCTTGAGAAAGTTGCAAAGCTATACAATCTCCCGATGGAACAACTGACATTGCAAAAGCCTTGGATGCTGTCAAGCAACTTATCAATGCTGGCAACGGATGATTCCTTTGGTATGACGCCACAAGAAATGGCGATGCATGGTATTGATATGTACTTTTTATTAAATGCACAGCTGCAACAAAAGCCAGTGATTGAATTAGAAGGTATGAAAGCACAAGTTGATATGTTTGACGCGTTATCGCCAGAAGCACAGGAGCAGTCTTTAGTTGCTGTGTTGGATAACATAATCAATCCATCTGAAGAAAACCAATCTAACATCCTCCAAGAGTGGTTTACAAGCTGGAAGCAGGGGAACGTTGAAGAGTTTGCAAAAAGCTTCCAAGCGATGGAAGGCGAATCGTCAGAGTACAATGAAATGCTATTTGGTTTACGTGATGAACAAATGGCAAAGAAAATCATGAATGTACTTAAAGAGAAAAAAGGTACGTACTTTGTTGTGGTTGGTTCAGGTCACTTCTTAGGTGAGAAAAGCATTCGCTATCATTTGGAGAAAAACGGGTACAAAGTGAAGCCATTTTATCAATAAAGAAAAACCCTTTACTAGTAAATCTCCCGTAAAGAGCATGGGGATTAAGGGTAAGTTGTACCTTAATTTAGTTATTTGAGTATAAAAGCCTTTAAGGGATCTATTTCCTTAAGGGCTTTTTTAGATAAGAAAGTGACAATTTTCATGATGTTTAGGTATTCGCTTCAGCGACTGGTTGCTTCTAGAGTCTTTTCACGTAGTAAGCACACTGTAAGCCTTTCTCCAGTGCTTGTCGTGCCAAAAAAGGCAAAAGCACTTTTCTTAGTAAAAATTAGTGTACATATAAATATAAAAAAAATACAAACTAATTGTAATGTCGAAATTTTAGGAGGTTACCATGGCCAATTCAAGACACTCGAAACCAGATGATAGATCTAATAATGTTGAACGAATTCGTGATATCGTTAAGAACACTGAAGAAAAACTTCATGAAGCGGAAATTAGTTTGGAATTTGCAGACCCTATGCAAAGTGAAATGATTAAAGAAAAAAATAAGCGACGTCAAAAGTCGATTGAAGGATTAAAAGAAGAAATGAAAGATGAAATGGCAGCACGTAAAAAAGGAGAAGTGTAGAATTGGAGACATAGGAAGAGGAACTACCATTTCTCCAACTTGAAAGTACTTCCCAACAAAAGCAGATGGTTTAGAAGTTCTATAATGGGCCTCTATATCGCCGTCTGCTTTTATTATGAGGTTGTAAATGACTTATTACATCCCTTTTTAGAACATGGATTATCAAATAATTAAATATAGATAAAATTTGAACCCCGCGCTTTGACTGTGTCAAAATGCGGGGTTTCTTTAGGATAAAAGCTTTCTCTTCTAATGTAGTTGTCTTAGTATTGAATAACAAAGTATGCAAAAAGGAATTAAATATAATTAAAGAATAATATTACTAAAAAAGATGAACCTTTCCCATTGGTCATTTGTTTATAAAGTATAACGCAAAGAAAGGAGTGCCTTGGATTGACAGAGCGTGAATTACGATTCTTATAACAAGGATGAATACCGTACATGTTATTACATGCTGCGGAACGCACAAGATGGGGTTTCTATAGGATAAAAGCTTTCTCTTCTGTTGTAGCTGTCATAGTAATGAATAATAAAGTGTGAAAAAGTAATTAAGTATAATTAAAGAATAATTTTACTAAAAAAGATGAACCTTTTCCAATAGTCATTTGTTTATAAAGTATAACGCAAAGAAAGGAGTGCCTTGGATTGACAGAGCGTGAATTATTCGATTCTTATAACAAGGATGTATACCGCACATGTTATTACATGCTGCGAAACGCACAAGATGCGGAAGATCTCTGCCATGACGTATTTATCACCGTTTTTCGTCAGGATTGGCAAAACGTTGAGCATACGCGTGCCTGGATCATGCGCATCGCAATGAACCATTGCTTAAACTTGCTAAAACGGAATCAGACTCAGCGGGATAAACAGGGTCAGGTGCAATGGCTTCATGAGCAGGCCACATTTTCAGTTAAATCCGTAGACACCATTGTAGTAGAAAAAACAGCTCAGGAAGAATGGGAGGAACTAA
Source organism: Lysinibacillus sp. NPDC059133 (assembly GCF_042755925.1). Taxonomy (NCBI): domain Bacteria; kingdom Bacillati; phylum Bacillota; class Bacilli; order Caryophanales; family Bacillaceae; genus Lysinibacillus; species Lysinibacillus sp. NPDC059133. The sequence continues at coordinate 11,086 of NZ_JBHZDH010000013.1, forward strand.
TGAAGCAACTACCAGATAAATTGATGGCAGTTGTTACCCTCCGCTATATCGGTGAGCTATCCATGGCAGAGATCGCTGAAACCCTGCAGATTCCTGTGGGTACAGTGAAGTCGAGACTCCATAAGGCATTGAAAATCATGCGCAAAAAACTTGAACATAAAAACAACTTATGGTTGAAGGGAGAGAACCAATTTGGAACGCATTGAAAACAAGGTTAAAAACCAAATGAAGGAATCAAATAACGTCGCTTACCCTAACTTTGATCAGATGTGGAGCAGTATCCAGCAGGACGAGCTAAAGGTTGCTGGGGGTGAACCAGTTGTGCTCCGTCCTCGAAAACGAAAGCGCTTTGCATTGGTGGCAGGGCTATCTGTAGCTTTGATGGCTACACCAGTTTATGCAGCTCTGAATTATGACTGGTCCAGCATGCTTTCGCATAGGGAAGGTATTCAGTCCGCATTAGAGCAGGGCTTAGGTCAAACGATTGAGCAATCCGTTACAAAGGAGGGTGTTACGTTAACCGTACATACGGCGTTTATAGATGAGAACAGAACCGTATTGCTGTATAGTTTGAAACCTGAAACATCTCAGGATGTAACGGATATAGATTTTAAACTTATCGGACTAAAAGATTCGAAGGATAACTTTATTGAAGGGAATAATTGGAACAAATGGAATGAGGAGATTGGTGAATTCCAGGGGTATTTTGAGACGGACTGGGTTGCCGAAGGGCAGACGACCGATGTTGAGTTTATAATGGAGAACATGCGATTGATCGACAATAAGAAGCAGTCCATCAGCTATAATCCTAATGACTCTACTACGCAAGTGTTCCCAATTCAAAAGGATGGGCTGGATAGCGTAACCTTGCAGTCTTTTGAACAAGCTGAAGGTAAAGTTCTCCTAAAATCAGCTGTTACGCTTACGGATCCTGAATTGGAGAACAGATGGATCAATTTCGAGGCAATCAATGATGCGGATAAATCTGTTAAAAAAGCGGAAATGCCTGTCTCATACCAAGGCTCAGGAGCAATCATGAGTCAAATATTTAAGTCTGACACCTTACGTGAAGAAGGAACTAAATTCCAACTTTCTTATGATCACATACTAGAAACAAAAGAAAGTACTTGGAACATAAATATGAATCTTTCCAAAAAACAATTGGAAAATGCGTCATTTAAGCAAGTGCTAGATATCCCTATGGACAATGTGCCTGGTGGAACGAAAATCCACGAAATGAAGGTTACACCAACCCAAGTTCGTTTGAAAATTACTCAAGAAGACTACTACACGCTTCCTTTTAGAGAGTATCAACTAGATGTAGGTGGAACTCTGTTAAATGGGTATCTCATGGGTAAGGGACAAGAAGAGCTACGCTTTGAAGTGGTAGGGCTAGATACAGCTTCTCTGGCTAATCAACCTATAACCCTCGTCGCGAAGCACCGTATCGATGGTTTTTACGGAGACGAGAACGACAAACCAATCCATTTGACTGACATATCAGAAAAACATCAAACTACAACGTCTAGCATTGCGGGGTATCCAATCTCATGGACTTATTATTTGAAGGACAATAACCTCTATGTGGAAACCTTGAGCTCAGACTCGATGTTTGATGGAGTCGATCGAACTTATTATTTGGACGGTAAAGAACAGATCTTAGGGAAACCAGAATCTTATGATGAAAGTAATAAATCTATGGACGTTTATGAGAAATTCGACAAGAAAGAGCTAGATATTTACATTTATAGTTATGGAATCAATAAGCCAAACGAAGAGCTTCGTATTCCACTTAAGTTTGGAAAATGACCTGCATTAGTATTTCAGAAGCTCAGGGGGAATTTAACAGAACTTGAAGAGATACAGTATTCAATTGAAAATCTAACTCCTACTATAGATAGTCCTATTCATATAACTAAATGAAGTAACGTAAAAACCCAACTTCTCTATATTAATTTGCAGAGAAGTTGGGCCTTTTAATTAAACAGTAACAATCTCTTTTAAATGAGATAACGTTCTTTTTGCTACTTTCTCAGTTTACAACTTTATTATCTCTTCACATCTTCTGAGCTTTGTAAAAAAGATAGATAATTTGTAATAAAGCTTGATAAAAATCACCTCTTTAGCTATTCTTTGAGGTGGTTTTTTTATGGATATTTGTGTTAAAATTGATGATTGTCTCGTAAATTATATAATGAGCAATTATCAAGAAGGTTAATGAATAACTTTTCTTGTTTCATTAACGAGGGCGATTGTTCAATTAGAGTGATCGCCTTTTGTGCTGACCGGGGCAGATTAGTTGAAGTACATAATGTTGAAGATGGAGAAATTAACGGGGTCTGACGATAATTGTTTTATTGATATCCGTTGCAATGGTGGAGATATTCAATTTGACGTTTTAGAAGATACATAGTTATTAGTTGATATATAATAAAAAATACTTAGTTATATATTGGTTTTTTTAACCAGATGGAAGTGAAAGGGAAAAATATGAGAAAAAAAGTTATTTTATCATTAATGTTAATGACATTTCTTTCTGCTGTAGAAGGAACAATTATTAGTACAGCAATCCCCCGTATAACGAGTGATTTGTCAGGCGTCGAACTTGTTAGTTGGGTTTATGCAATTTATATGCTTGCCACAGCTGTTTCGACGCCAATATACGGGAAACTGGCTGATTTATTCGGTCGTAAAAAAGTTTTACTTATCGGAGCTACAATATTTTTAATTGGCTCTGCACTTTGCGGTGTCGTGACATCGATGGAACAGCTCATCGTCTTTCGTGCCCTTCAAGGTCTAGGTGCTGGCGCTATTATGCCAATAACAATGACCATCATGGGTGACTTATATAGCGAAGTGAAGGACCGTGCAAAAGCACAGGGTTGGATTAGTGCTGTTTGGGGTATCTCAGGTGTTATCGGACCATTAGTTGGCGGATTTTTAGTTGATTCCCTTTCTTGGCGCTATATCTTCTTCTTAAACGTTCCATTTGGAATTATCGCTTGCATAATGATTGTCATTTATTATAAAGAATCTATTAAGCCTGCTAAGCATCATATCGACTATCTTGGTGCAACAGTATTCTCATTAAGTACAATTGCTCTACTATACGCGTTATTAACAGGAAGCAGTAAGCAAAACTGGGGGGACATGACGATTATTGGCCTCTTAATCTTTGCAGCCGTTTCATTCATTATTTTCTTATTCATTGAGAAAAAATCTCCGGAACCATTAATTCCGCTAGCGCTTTTCTCTAACCGTACATTATCTATTATAAATATACTAACTCTTATTTCTGGTGCAATGATTATTAGTATTACAATGTATCTTCCGATTTGGAGCCAAGGTGTATTAGGAAAGAATGCGACAGACGCCGGACTCATTTTAATGCCACTTCCTGTAATGTGGACATTTGGCACTATTTTTTCAGGTAAATTAGTTGGTAGCTTAAATACAAAACAAATCATTCTACTTGGAGCTAGCGTTCTTTCGGTTGCTGCCTTTTCATTATTTACATTGTCGACAGATTCACCAGCATTCCTAATTTATGTTGCAGTTGGATTATTCGGCTTAGGGATGGGGCTTATAACACCTATCTATATGGTAACAATTCAAGCGGCTGTTCCAAATCATACGCGCGGGACAGCGATTGGCTTAAACACATTTATCAATACGTTTAGCCAAACATTAGGAGCTGCAGTTTTCGGGGCGATGTTCAACACGATGATTCATGCACGCGGTATTAAAAACCTTGACCTTGTAACTTCTGGTGGACATGAAGGAACTACAGCAAACGTAGTAACCGAATCGCAAGAAGCATTAGCTTCAAGTGTACATTTTATTTATATGGGTACTTTTATATTAGCACTAGCAACTTTAGTAATTGTTTGGTTCTTATTAAAGCCATCCACACAAACTAGTGAGCAATAAAAAATAATTATATAAAAATAAGCTGTGAAGAAATTTTTCTTTATAGCTTATTTTTTTAAAACATGATTACTTAAGGTTATTATTTGCTTGTAGAGTTTAAAGCGGCGGAACTGGGGCACGGGCCGTATGTGCATTTATACAAGGATCTATCAAGACAAAATGAAAACAGGTCAACCGGGCGTTTGTATGTGGGGAATATTACAAAGTTTAGGAAGGAATCCATTTTGATCAGTCCTTTATTCAAAATGGATTCTTTTATTTGTTGTAAGAATCACTGCGAAACAGAAACCTCATTTCTTTAAAAATTCGTAGGACTTAGCTTAATAAAAATAACACCGAATAAAATCTTTATTAGGCCATCTATTACGAAAAAGATATCTAGACTTACATTAGTAATAATTAATCCTATGAATGCATTGATTATTAAACTGATTGATAGAAAAAGCATTAATTTCCCGTGGACAGGGATAAAAGGTAAAAAATGAACGCCGACTGCTAAAAGAATTAATAGCCAGCAAGTTCTATAATCATCGGCGAAAAAGTGAAAACTGACAAAGACTAAAATAGCTAATAAAAAAATTGAAAAATTAGACCACTTTTTTTGTTCCTGCGTTCCAGGACCGACTGCTAACTTCTCCCGTGTTTTAGGGCTTAATTGCCAAATCATACCTATCACATATACGATGGCAAAAGGCCAAATATTTGGATAGCTGTTATATTTTATTAAGAGTAAGAACATTGCTAAGCCAGCTATTATTAGCCAAATCCCATTAATCTTTTGTCTTGGATAGTTGTAGGTTTGTGTCTCCATATTTTATTCTCCATTCTCGAATAACACGATAAGCTAAATTCAACCACTTTAAGTTGTTGCTACTAAATATGTAGTAAGTACGCGAAACCTTTAGAGTTCATGTTTTCTTTTATCTCCTTCGAATAATAGATTTCTAGAATAATTTATCAAATTGTATTACATTTTTTTGTCACAATCTGTCGAAGTGATAAATATATAGATCCAAATTAAGTTGCATTGTTTATAAAAAAGTCATTCGGAGCTGCCTAGTTCTGTTCCACTAATAACGGTCAATGAACTGTATTGTGATAAGATAAATTAAACATATCTTATGACCAAAGGAAGATTTAAATGAAGAATCGATTTTCAATAGGGGAGATGGCTAAGCTTCATAATACAACTATAAAGACTTTAAGACATTATGATGAAATTGGAATATTAAAGCCTATTCAAATTGACATAAAAAACGGATATAGATACTATTCAACGAGGGTTTATATTTTTGGTTAAAAGTATTATTTAATAGGAGAAATGATTATGATTGGAACAATATTTAACACAATGATGATAATAGTAGGGAGTATTGTGGGAAGCATCTTTAAAAAGGGGATAAAAGATGAATATCATAATATTTTAATGCAGGCTATGGGGCTAGTAGCTATGGGATTAGGAATAAATGCACTAGTACAACATTTACCTTCAAGCAAATATCCAGTGCTTTTTATTGTAAGTTTAGCTATTGGAGGTTTACTAGGTCAAAAACTAAAGTTAGAAACAAGATTTAATGCTTTAGTAAATAAGTACTCTAAGGGTAATTTAGCTGAAGGGTTATCGACTGCTATCTTATTATTTTGTATTGGAACTTTATCAATTTTAGGTCCCGTTGAGGCTGCGTTAAAGGGAGACTATACATATCTGCTTGCAAACGGTATGTTGGATGGAATTACTTCAATTGTTTTAGCTTCCACCTTTGGTATTGGGATAGCTGTTGCAGGGATAGTATTATTTGTATGGCAAGGTTCTATTTATTTAATTGCGATATTAATGGAGAATTCTTTAAGTAATGACCTTCTAAATGAAGTGACTATTGTAGGAGGTATATTAATATTAGCTTCAGGTTTAAGTATTTTGGGGATCAAGAAATTTAATACGTTAAATCTTCTGCCAGCATTAATGGTTCCTCCTATAGTATTTTTAATTATTCATTTAGCGGGGCTTTAGTTATCTAAAGCTACAATAATCTAGGGTCTTAACATTTCTCCCTTGTCCCATGAAACAATTAATCGATTCAATCTTCTTAGCCGAGTTTCTTCTTTTTTAGCACTCATTACCCACCAAATAGAATCTCTTCTGTACGAAGGTGGAAGCTGATTAAAAAATTCCCAAGAACTTGGATGTTTTCTAATTTCATCCTCATATTCTTTCGTTAAAGTAACGTTCCTATGAACGGAAGAATAACCTGTTTGATCATTTCTTTGTTTGAAAACAGTCAATCCCTCAGGCCTCATTTGATTGTGTTCTATCAGTTTATGCACCTTTTGCACATTAACTTTACTCCAGAGGCTATTAGGCTTACGTGGAGTAAAGCGAATTTTATAGCAATCTTCATCAACTGTTTTTCGTATCCCATCAATCCAACCAAATGACAGTGCACAATCTACTGATTCGGACCAAGTGAGACTTGCTTTATTGGTCTTTTTCTTAAAAAAAACTACCCAAATTTCACTAGCTGTTTGGTGATGAATATCCAACCAATCAATAAATTCTGTTTGATTACTAAAAAATAGCACTTCACTCATTTTTCCAGCCATTCTAAAATCATTTGATTAAGCTCTTCAGGTCTTTCTTCTTGAATCCAATGACCAGTGTTTAAACTCTTAATGTCTATATTAGGTACAAAATCTTTTATATTTGGAAGCGGCGGAATAATATCTTTCTCACCATAAATCATCAATGTTGGCTGATGAAGAATAGGAGATATGTCACCTAATAAATGCCAATTACGATTTAAATTTCTGTACCAATTGATGCTTGGAGTGAAACCTGTCTTATTGAAGGCTGTGATATAAACAGAAAGATCATCATCGCTCATAACAGGTTCACCTAACGGCTGGGTTGCTTTAGCTAGATTAATCATTTCCATTCCTTCAACAGAGCCTTGTGATGGAACATTCTTTCGATATAAGTTACGAAGAAATTGGGCTGCATTTTCGTCTAATACAGCATCTGCAACACCTGGTTGTTTGTTAAAGTGAACAAAATAGTAATCATCGCCAAAGGCTTCTTCCATAAAATCAATCCAAGGTCTCTCTCCTCGAACTTGGTAGGGCAAGCATAAGTTAATCATTTTATTAACACGTTCTGGATGCAGCAAAGCCATACTCCAAACAACACTTGCGCCCCAATCATGGCCCATAAAAATGGCATCTTTGTATTGGTAGTGATCCAAAAGAGCAACAAGATCACCCGTTAAATGTTCAATATCATATTTTGTGACTTCTTTTGGACAAGAAGACTCTCCATACCCTCGTTGATTAGGAATAATAACGTGATAACCTGCTTCTACAAGAGGAGTCACTTGATGTCTCCAAGAAAAGGCATGCTCTGGCCATCCGTGGCAGAGAACGATAGGTTGCCCCCCATTTTTTTGTCCAGCTTCAAAAACCTCTAGCTCCACACCGTTACCTGAGATAAGTGTTGGTGTTGGAAATTCATAATTGTTTGTCATTTAACATCCTCCTAATTAAAATAAAAGTATCTTACAATGACAATATTATCATGGACGTTTGACAACGGTCTGTCAGCTTTGAGAAACTCACTTAATGATATTTGTCAGCCATCAATCTGAGTTTGGAAGCAATTTTTTTGCGCATTTCTTTTGGAGCTAAGACCTCTATATGCTCTCCAAAACTAAATATGAGAGAGAACAACCATTCTTTTTCGGGGAATGTAGCTGTAACAAGAAGTTCACCTGTTTCTAACACCGCAATATCTTCTTTATTAAAAACATCCTTCACACGAGACTTCATTTGAGGGGAAACTTTTAAGACAATTGTTGTCATTGTTGTTTGTTCATTTAATAATGCCATAATCTCGTGATAGGATTTTTCTCGACGTTCAAATGAGTGATTTTCAATGTGAAAATCACTTATACGGGAAACTCTAAATATTCTGAAGTCTTCTTTTAAAAGACAATAAGCAAATAAATACCAAGTATAATTTTTAAATATGAGCGACATAGGCTCAACTTGTCTTTTGCTGACGATATTATCATAATTTCTGTAGTCAATAGTCAGTAAATTAGTCTGTGTAATAGCTTTCCTTAGCGTCTTAACTAATGCTTTTTGATTTGGAGAGTCTCCATAAGGATGTAAATCAATGATGATTTGTTCCATATGCAGCTTTAGATAATCTACCTTGTTTTTAGGAATGATATTTTGTAGTTTTTCTATGGATGATTCTAACTCAATGTCGTCAACTGTGAAATTAATATCCTTGAGAACAGAAAGAAGGGAGGACAGGTTATTAAGAGTTAGTACTTGATGATTTAATTTATAACTCTCATAAATGCTGAATCCACCATTGTTTCCGGAATGGGAAATGATGGGAATACCAGCTAGATTGATTGTTTCAATATCTCGGTAAATAGTCCGGACCGACACTTCAAATTTCTCAGCCAATTCATTTGCTGTTACACGATTTCTATTAAGTAACATCACAATAATGGTTAACATACGTTCTATTTTCATCTTGTTCTCCTTAAAAATATATTTTTTTATTATGTAGTAGAATCAATTTCATAATACGCACTTTTAAAAAATCATAAAGAAACAGAATTTCGATGATTTCTTAAAAAAACGAATGAAATAGCTAATTATGCTACAGAAAGTTGTAGTTGGGAAAGCCGATCAACTGCTAGTTTGCAGGCGTTGTACGCAAGATGAACCAAATCAAAATGGACTTTAGCTTTCTTCCCTGTACAATGGTAAATCTGATTGACATAGGGGTATCTCTCCAGTCTGTTAATGTGTGTGTCGTAACTCTCATTATACAGGATTTGGGGAGGTACCCTATTTTTTTGTCGTTTTAAACTTAGAGCCCCAAGGGCTCAGAGATATGAAATTGATTCGGATACTAAAAAATAGTTTTTAGCCCTTTGAAAAATGATGATTATAATTTTTTCTTCATTGGAGTATGGACGAAAAGTTTTGTGAAGCGAATGGGTGGGAAAAAATCAAGACGAAGAAGATTTATATAATTGGTGGCAGTACTGTGTTAGGGGATGGAATGTAAAACGTATACCATGAATATAAGTTGATCTTCGTTCCAGCTGGGCGACTCCTTGGGGATCAGCAATAGAGGAACGAAGGCTAAGAGCATCACATCCTGTGATAACGCCTTCGTGACCAACATCGGTGCTGCTGCCGCTTTGCTTTCGCGCAAAAAACATCTGTTGGCCCAAGCGGCTCATCGGACGCCCCCAGCCGGAGCGGAAATCACCCCCACGTTATGATGCTTAAAAACCAATTTATTGACAATTCGAATAAAGGGACTATAATAATTAACAAGATTTGCATAACGAAAAATTGTTGATAACAATTTGGAGTATAAGAGTAAAAGCGTTGAAGAGAACGAGTAGTTTTAATGGAACTTACAGAAAGTAGCCGGTCGATGAGAGGCGCAAGGAAAGTTAAAATGAATACATCTTGGAGCTGCGTACCGAACTTTAGTAGGCTACGACGGGTTTGCATCCGTAATCAATGCAAAGGTATCGCCATTTAGCCGTACCTATTGAGAAGGGTTATGTAAATAACTCTTAAATTAAGGTGGTAACACGTTCATACACGTCCTTTAGGTTGATTCCTAAAGGGCGTTTTTTGCTCTTATAGAACTTGCAATATAAATCAATAAAAGGAGTTGTATTGTATGTTTTTAAAACCAGAGGAACAATTAGAGATTATTCAAAAGGGTGTAGACAAGATTGTTAATGAACAAGAGTTATTAGCAAAATTAGCACATTCTTTTAAGGAACAAAAGCCTTTAACGATTAAGCTGGGTTTAGATCCTTCTGCGCCAGACATTCATTTAGGGCATGCTGTTGTGCTACGAAAAATTAAACAAATGCAAGATTTAGGTCATCGAGTGGTCATTATTATTGGTGATTTTACAGGACGTATAGGAGACCCAACAGGTAAAGCCAAAGGGCGCAATGCGTTAAGTGATGAAATTGTAAAAGAAAACGCTAAAACATATTGTGAGCAAATTTTTAAAATTTTAGATAAGGAAAAGACCACGGTGCGTTTTAATAGTGAGTGGTTATCAACGTTAACATTTGAGGAGGTTATCAAATTAGCTGCGACGACTTCTGTAGCGCGTATTTTAGAACGTGATGATTTCCAAAAACGCTATAACAGTCAGGTACCAATTGGCATTCATGAATTTTTCTATCCATTAATGCAAGCGTATGATTCAGTCGAAATTTTTGCTGATATTGAATTAGGCGGTACCGACCAAACGTTTAATATTTTAATGGGGCGTACATTACAAAAGCATTTAGGGCTGGAGAAACAAATTGCCATTTTCATGCCGTTATTAGAAGGTTTAGATGGTGTTGAAAAAATGAGTAAAAGCTTAGGGAATTATATTGGCGTAAATGAAGCACCAGAAGTAATGTTCAAAAAAGTAATGGAAGTACCTGATGCATTAATTATTAAATACTTTGAACTTGCAACAGATGAGCATCCTAAAGTGATAAAAGAAGTGGAAAAACGATTATTAAAAGGTGAAAATCCGCGAGATATCAAACTAGAGTTAGCAGAAATTATTACTACTTTATATCATGGGGAAGAATCTATGAAGGAAGCGGAGCAATATTTTGAAACAGCATTTCAAAAGAAAAAAATCCCGGATAACATCCCCTCAATGTTAATCGAAATAGGAAAAGAATCTGTACTAGATATTATTCCAGCATTAATTGCCAATGATTATATTCAAAGTAAAAGTGAATTTATACGATTAATCAAACAAAATGGTGTTTCTATAAATGGTGAAAAACTTACAGTAGATGATACTGATAGAATAGTAATGAATGGAGAAGTTTTGCAAATTGGGAAGAAACGATTTGTACGATTTATAAAATAAGGGGGAGCCTGAACCATTCTTTTGTTCCTTTTTCTTTCCCTTTTAGTTTCTTAATATAATAATTATGCAAGGCTGTCCTCAAAAGGTTGTAAACTTTAACCGTTTAGGATAGCCATATAGTTCTATTATAGAAGGAGAATTATGTAATCAATCCAAGTGCATTCAAGTGTAATCGCTATAAGAAGAATTTACTTTTCATGTATTGTAAGTTCCTTGCTATAAAAGATTTTGGTATAAAAATACAATAAAATGCCATGTCAAATTAGAAGGATATGCATTTCTGCATTCCAACTCCGAAATTGAATTTTTTGTTAATTTCTTTCTCATTTTACCATTATCATGTGAAATAATGGTATGCTATATCACGATAATAGTTTATGGAGGCGGTATTATGTATTACAGTAATGGTAATTATGAGGCTTTCGCACGTCCTAAAAAACCTGTGGGTGTTGATGAGAAATCAGCGTATCTTGTTGGTTCGGGGCTAGCTTCACTGTCAGCCGCATGTTTTTTAATTCGTGATGGTCAAATGAAGGGAGAGAATATTCATATTCTCGAAGAACTAGATATCTCGGGAGGTAGCCTTGATGGTATTCTAAATCCGACTAGAGGTTTCATTATTCGTGGTGGTCGTGAAATGGAAGATCATTTTGAATGCTTATGGGACTTATTCCGTTCAATCCCATCTTTAGAAATAGAAAACGCTTCTGTTTTAGATGAATTTTATTGGTTAAATAAAGAGGATCCTAACTATTCAAAATGTAGATTAATTGAAAATAGAGGGCAAAGACTTGAGGATGATGGTAAGTTTACATTATCTGATAAAGCATCTGAAGAAATGATTAAATTATTCTTTACGCCTGAAGAGAAATTAGACGATGTAAAAATTACAGATGTTTTCTCTGAAGAGTTCTTCGAATCGAATTTCTGGCTATATTGGTCTACGATGTTTGCTTTTGAAAAATGGCATTCAGCAATGGAAATGCGTCGTTATATTATGCGTTTCATTCATCATGTTGGGGGTCTACCTGATTTATCTGCCTTAAAATTTACAAAATATAACCAGTATGAATCTTTAGTACTTCCTATGATTAAATATTTGGAAAGCCATAATGTTGATTTCCAATTTAATACGGTTGTAGAGAATGTTTTAGTTGATAAAGTTGGCGATAAAAAGGTAGCTCATACTTTAGTGTTAAAACAAGATGGTGTGAAAAAGAATATCGAGCTAACAGAAAATGAATTAGTATTTGTTACAAATGGTAGTATCACGGAGAGTACAACATATGGTGACAATAATACGCCAGCCCCTATAAGCACTGATTTAGGCGGGAGTTGGTCACTTTGGAAAAACATCGCTTCTCAAGACTCTGAGTTTGGTAGACCAGAAAAGTTCTGCGATGATCTTCCGGAAGAAAGTTGGTTTGTTTCAGCAACACTAACTACATTGGATGATCGAGTTGCTCCATATATTGAAAAAATCAGTAAAAGAGATCCATATGCAGGCAAGGTAGTTACTGGTGGTATTGTAACTGCGACAGATTCTAATTGGATGCTAAGCTATACATTGAACCGACAACCTCATTTTAAAGATCAACCAAAAGACCAATTAGTAGTTTGGATTTATGGTTTACTATCTAATAAACCAGGTGATTTTATTAAAAAGAGTATTACTGAATGCTCTGGAAGTGAGATAGCACAAGAGTGGTTGTACCATATGGGTGTGCCTGTAGACGAAATACCGGATTTAGCACAAAATTCTTGTAATACAATTCCATGTTACATGCCTTATATAACATCTTACTTCATGCCTAGAGCAATGGGAGATCGTCCTTTAGTCGTCCCTAATGGATCGGTTAACTTAGCCTTCATGGGTAATTTTAGTGAAACAGAAAGAGACACTGTATTCACAACAGAATATTCAGTAAGAACAGCGATGGAAGCTGTTTATCAATTGTTAGATATTGATCGAGGCGTTCCAGAAGTGTTTGCATCTACTTATGATATTCGTACTTTGCTCGCTTCAACTGCTCGCTTACTAGATGGTAAAAAATTAACAGACGTAGATGCTCCATTTATCTTAAAACAAATAGGTAAATTTGGTATTCATAAAACAAAAGACACGATCATCTATGATTTACTAAAAGACAGTAAATTGATATAAAGATATATACTAAAAAAGCTGATTCATAATTGAATCAGCTTTTTTGCAATACTATCTAGTCTTGCTTTGTTCAGTTAAATAGTGAATTTTTTCATTTCGTCTCTTAAAGCATCAGCAATAGCATTTAGGTCTTTAGCTTTTTCAGAGACAGTCTCGATGCTTTTAAGCTGTTCATTTGCGGAAGCGGAAACTTGTTCTGTTCCAGCAGAGGTTTCTACTGCAGAAGCAGATATGTTTTGTACGGCACTAATGATTTGCTCCTTGCGTTCATCCATCTCATGAGATAAATGTTTCACATCTTGTGCCACTTCACTCGTTTGGTCTAGAGCTACCTTTATTGTATTAAAGATTTCGCTAGTATCCTTTGTAGCTTTTGCATTTTGTTCGACAATGCTAAGGCTCGTACTAATTTCCTGCACAGCACTTTTAGAAATATCCTGAATGGCAGAGATTTTATTCTTAATATCCTCAGTAGCATTAGATGTCTGTTCCGATAATTTTCGGATTTCATCCGCGACAACTGCGAAACCTTTACCGGCTTCACCGACGCGAGCTGACTCAATGGAAGCGTTTAGAGCCAATAAATTAGTTTGAGTTGCGATGTCTGTAATTGTATTAACAATACTTGATATATCAGATGAAGTTTTATCTACTTCTTGAACGATGTTGCTTACCTGTTGAGAAGATGCTCGATTCTTCTCTGACCAAATAGAGAGTTGATTGATGGTTTCTACACCTTGATTACTTAAATGATCAATATCCTCTGTCATAGAAGCAATCTTCTCTGTGTGCTCAATAACACGATCAATGTTTCCAGATAGTTGATTTAATTGTTCAGCACTTTTTTCTGTATCATGAGCTTGCTCTTCTGTAGCCTTTGCTACTTCATTAATGGCTGAGCTAATTTCATCAGTAGTACGTACCGTATCTTCTGCTATTTGAATAAGAATCTTTGAGGAATCTGATAGCTCGGAGCTAGTATTATGTATGTTGACGGTAACATTCTTTAATGCCGATTGCATGCCAGAGATGCCTTTTGCCATAAGACCAATTTCATCTTGATGATTTAAAAGCTTTTCTAATTTTGGATTTGCGGTAAAGTCTAAGCTTGTAGTTTGATGAATGATATTTTCAAGATTCTTAATAGCGGCAACAATGCGACCGATAATCAACGACATTAAAGCACCTATGATTATAAAACTAACTATGCCTGTAATAATCTGATAGCTTAGTACAGAGTTTGTAATAGATTGAATACCGCTTTCAGGCACACCAATATCAATTACTCCATAAAGCTTGCCATCTTTATATATAGGTTCCATGATGTCATATGTCCAAATACCTTGAACTTCAGCATACCATCTCGTAAATTGCTTTTTTCCGTGCTTGGCACCATCGATTGTGTATGCATCCTCATATGTTTTTCCTAATTTCCCTTTATCACTATGCGCCACTGCTTTTGCATTGGTATCAATGACAATAGCATAAGTCACATTCTCTTGTTTTGCTTTTGACTCCACAAAATCTTGTAAAGATGAGATGGGATCATTCTCAGAATTTAATATAGTTTCAGCTTGCTTGGCGATTTCATAGACCTGTTCATTGGCTTTTTCAATTAAAACTTCTTTACTATTTTTGCCCACAATCCAAACACCTAATACGGAATTAATGACAGATGACAATAACAGCAAACTTAATGTAAAAAACAATAATCGTCGCTTAATGCTTTTGTTTTTCAAATAGTTTCCTCCTCTGAGTTTTATTGGAACTTTATACCTACGAAAACTCAAATTTTAAGTATAGTATTATGCAATGAAACAGGAATGTCAATAATGAATTGAGAGTCTTATTACTTAAAAAGTGACAGATTAGAGTATAAAAGTCCTTTTGTTTTTCGATAACCTTGTGGATGTTAGAACAGATCGGAAATACCTATTTTCGGAGTGTAAACAGTGTTAGTTGTTTTAAATAGCCTCTCATTTAAAATTTATATTAGTAGGTAGCGACCGACTGTTATTTCGCCGGTTTCTTTTTTAGTGTAATAAAATAAAAATCGATGCAACTAACTATCAATCAAAATGCTCTAACGGTATGTAAAGAGAAAAAGAGGTGATTATATGCGATCCGAGTTTCTTGTAAAAAAAGCAAAGAAGGGAGATGGAGAAGCGTTTATACAATTAATCCGTCAATATGAAATAACGCTTTACCGGACAGCAAAACGACTAGGCTTGAAAGATGAGGACATTGCAGATCTTTTACAGGATACAATACTGACAGCGTTTGAAAAAATAGATTCTCTAAAAGAAGCAAAATATTTTAATACATGGATTTGTCGAATACTTTTAAATAACTGTTATCGCTTTATGAAGCAGGATCAACGTACTGTACCACTGGATGTGACGACATTGCATGAACTGCGACACCAAGATCAAATTTCACTTGAGCTTGATGAGGCATTAGAAAGTCTAGATGAGAGCTATCGCATTGCTTTAACGCTTTATTATGTGAATGGGCTCACGACAAAGGAAATAAGCGAATTTCTTCATGAATCAGAGGGGACGATTAAGTCGAGGATTTCCAGGGCGAAGCAATATTTGAAAAATAATTATTATGTTGAGGAGGTACATTTACTATGAAAAAATCATTAGACGACCGTTTACATGAGGAAATGAATAGAGAACAAGAACTACCGGAAATTGTGCAAAAAGCTTTTGATCGTTCATATGAAGAGATTCGTTCCAAGACAACGAAGAAAATAAAAAAGCGTTGGTTGAAGCCTATTTCAGCTGCGGCTGCATGTGCAGTGCTTGCTTCGGGTGTGATTTTGTCTAATGATACAGCGATGGCTAAACTAAAAGCATTTCTAGGTTTCCAGGAGGATGCTGGGATTGAACTTGCTAGTCAAAATGGGGAAGTACAATATGTTGGTGTATCGCAAAGTTCACAAGATGTTACGGTCACACTTGAAAATACATTTGCTGATGCCTATCGTGTAGGGCTACAGTTCAATATTTTACCCAAGAGCATGGATATAAGAGATATTCAGCATATAAGTATTGAATATCGTATATATGATTCTAAAGGAAAAGAAATTGATGCCCATGTTTCAGATACAAAGCCTCTTACTTCAAAAGGTTTAGCGGGTAATACTGAGGAGCGAATGCTGAAAGGAACCGACCAATCCATAATTTTAGAACAAATATTACAGTCGAATGACCAGGCATGGCCTTCTCTAGATAACGCTCAATTAGTAATTGAAACAATTCATTTCTTTACAGAAAAGAAAGGGATTGTTCATATTAATGGAGAATGGCCATTTACATTGACACCAACGAAGGTCGTAACACAATCATTTGAAGCAGAAAAGGCTGTTGAGGGTATTCAACTTCAATCAGCAACCCTTACGAATGGCTCTATGCATGTATCTTTAATGGTCGACGCAGATCTTTACGAGGATGTAGATCCACTTTTTGAATGGGCGTTAACAAATGCAAAGGGAGAGTCCTTTTATGCACGAGGAGCCAATATAGAATTGAAAGATGGGAAAACCGTTGTTAGCTTAGTTTATCCTTATAGTATTTGGAATAAAGAAAAACAATTAAGCTTAAATATAAAGGGCTATGAAGAATTAAAATTAAAAAGTAAAGACTAATAGATAATTTAAATATTTAGGAGTACATTGGCAGCTATATCGCTAATGTACTTTTTCATTTGTTTACCAATAATAAAGCGAACGGAAATCAACCACACGTTTTGGTGATGAACCTTATATGGTATAGTATTGATAAAATTACAGAAACACAAAGGAGGATTGTTTGATGAGAAGGTATACTTTTTTTGCATAGCAAAGGCTATTGCAATATAGGATAAATTAAATAGCCTTTGCTCTTCCTAAAAAAATATTAAATTTAGGAGTGCAATTATGAGCTATAAAAAAGCAAAGCATATTCTACCAGCTGAGTTGCTAGAGTTAATACAAGAATATGTTGATGGTGAATATATTTATATACCGCGGAGAGCAGAACATAAAAAAGACTGGGGATCCAATACTGCTACAAGAAAAGAATTGGGTGTAAGAGACTGTAATATTTATAACGATTATCTAACGGGAGCGGACACGGCTACTTTAGGTGAAAAATATTATTTGTCTTCGAAGAGTATCCAAAGAATTGTATTAAAAGAGAAAAGAAGAAGAATAGAATAGTATAAGCCAGTGTGGTTTTTGACCGCATTGGCTTATTTCCTTTTATGAAATATGTATGAGGTTTTTTCAGGCAATCTAGGCTGGGTATAATTTAATCAGCTTCTTGTGAATTTTCATCTTTAGTTTATTTTGATATTCATTCAAAAAAGGAGAGAAAAAAATGAATTTTACCAAAGTATTAGGGACCTCTTTTCCATCAGTACAAACTGAGCGCATTAAATTAAGAAAGTTGAAGTTGGAGGATGCTCCTACGTTATTCAATTATTATTCAAATGAAAATGTATATCGTTATCTTGATTGGAATGGACCAGAAACTCTAGAAAGAAGTTATGAAGTAATTAATTTTTGGAACAAAGGCTATGATGAAGGTTGGATTATTCGTTTTGCTATTGCTAACAAAGAAACCGATGAAATTATTGGTACTATTTTTTTAAGTGAATTTGAAGGCAAACGAGCTGAAATTGGTTATGAATTATCTGAAGAATATTGGCATCGAGGTATTATGTCGGAAGCTGTTAAAGCAGTATTATCAATAGGATTTGATCAGTTAGGTTTAGTAAGAATACAGGCAATTGTTACAGAGGAAAATATAGCTTCAAAGAAACTATTGTCGAAATTCAACTTTAAGGAAGAAGGTTGCTTAAGACAATTTGAATGCCATAGTGTTACTGGAGAATGTAAAGATATGTTGATCTATAGTTTGTTGCATACTGAGTTTTCGAAAAAGAATATATAAGTTTTATGGTAATTTCAGATGGATTTCCAATAAAAAATGCGACAAAAACCTATTTAATGAGTTTTGTCGCATTTTTATATTGTGGTCTATTTTTCTCTATTTTCGAAAATTCCTATTAATAGAAATTCCAGTATGTGATAATAACCGTAAATTAAGGTAATGGGAGGGGAATAAAATGGAGAAAAATATTTTAAGTTTAAAACTAAAAAGATATCGAGAAGAAAAGGGAATCACCCAACAAGAACTAGCTGAGATTTTAGAAGTAAGTGATAAGTCTATATCCAAATGGGAACTTGGAAATGGTTATCCAAGTAAGAGAAATATGCTGAAGATATCGGAAGTTCTAGATATCAGTGTGGAAACATTGCTATTAGAGGAAAAGAACGATGATAAAGAAAAAATAAAGTTAAGTATTAATTATAGCTTAATTAGTTATATCATTATTTTTGCTGTAACTTTAATGATCAAAGGTTTGACAGGTGCAGAACAGTATCAAAACATTTTATCTAAAGATATTATTGAGATTTTAAAACTACTTGCAAGTGCATTTGTACAAAATATAGGAATTGCTTTACCACCCGCAATTATCATTGGTTTTGTTTTTTATTTTTATATTTTTCCTAAACAATCAAGAGAGTAGATTTAGATCTACTTTCTTTTTTTAAAAAAAGGCAATATAACTAATATAGAGTTATGACGCATGAGAAGGTGAGAAAATGCTGGGGAAATTTTTGAGAAGTAAAAAGAAAAATAAGGAATGGCGTGGAGGAAATTCAAACGGACGGCCTAAAGTAGCTATAAATGAATTACAATTGCTGCATTTAAAGGATGCTGGCAAAAGTAATCGAGAAATTGCACGAATACTTCGCGTTTCGGAAGCTACTATTCGAAGACGATTGAAAGATTTAGAGGGGTGATTTTTTCTCTTTATTCGAGTCGTTATACATATTTCTTCATCTCGGGATTCCAATAAATTATAAACAAACTCTTCGGTAGGATATCATAAAGAGTTTGTTTTCCTAAATGCGGACTACAATACATATTTTTCAGAACGAGGGGTTGAGTTGCTTGGAAATATCAATTAATAGCTTACAAGAATGTGACGCAGAAGAATTGTATCAGTTCGAAAAGAACAATAGACAATTCTTTGAACAAATGGTACCTAGTCGTGGAGAAGATTATTATAATTTTGAAACGTTCAAAATAAGACATAAAGAGCTTTTAGCAGAACAACAAGAAAATAAATCAAAATTCTACTTAATAAGAGATAACTCAGGCAATATCATCGGAAGAATTAATTTAGTAGATATAGATACAACGAATGATATAGCAGAAGTCGGTTATAGAGTGGGACAAGAATATGGAGGAAAAGGAATAGGGGCTAGAGCCTTAAAGCTACTATTAGAAACAGAAATCAGTGTCAAAAAGATTAAAGCAAAAACAACAACAAATAATATTGCATCTCAAAGGATTCTTGAAAAGAATGGCTTTAAACTAGTGTGTATAGATGATGGTACGTTCGAAATGCATGGGCAAAAGTTGCAGTTTATCGATTACCTTTTGGAACTTTAAAAGCCATGGTGCCTTCTGTTAGTTTTGATGGATAGTAAAAATCCTAAGAGGGGTGGTTGAAAGACAGTGTTTAAACGAATCATGATGCTTTTTTCAATTATTACAGCGATACTTTTCTTGATCATTACGACAAGTTATATTATTCATCAAATACAATTATCAAAAGAAGATAAATTATTTACGCCAACAGGAAAAATGGTAGAAGTTAATGGACATCAAATGCATGTCTACATAGAAGGAAATGGAGAAGATACGCTTGTATTTATGTCCGGGGGAGGCACAAGCTCACCTGTTTTAGATTTTAAATCATTATATTCATTATTAAGCGATAAATATAGAATCGTTGTCGTTGAAAAGGCAGGGTATGGCTTTAGTGACATGACAGATTCTGAGCGTGATATTGATACTATTTTACAAGAAACAAGAGAAGCTCTATTAAAATCAGGTGTTGAAGGACCATATATTTTAGTTCCTCATTCTATGTCTGGTATTGAGGCATTGTATTGGGCTCAAGTCTATCCGAATGAAGTTAAAGCAATTATAGGATTGGATATGGCTGTTCCTGCTGCATATAAAGATTATGATATAAATATGCCTCTAGTTCATTTAAGTGCCTTTGCTGCTAATATTGGTTTTACTAGATGGATTCCGGGCCTTTCTGAAAGTGATGCCAACAAATATGGGACTTTGACAGATGAGGAAAAAGAATTGTATAAAGTGATTTTTTATCGTAGAACAGTAACTAAAAATATGGTGAGTGAAATTAAGCATATTAAGGAAAATGCCGAAAAGGTAGGAGCGGCAGAAATCCCAAATGTTCCAATGCTTTTGTTCTCTTCAAACGGTCAAGGGACAGGGTGGAATGAAGCTGAGTGGAATGAATTTCAAAAGGAGTTCATCAGTAAACATAAAGATGGCACATTAATAAAATTTGATTGCTCACACTATATTCATGATATTGAATTTAAGCGAATAGCGGATGAGTCAGAAAAATATATAGAGAGATTAAATCGTTAAATCTTCAGAGCATGTTTTGAACAATCTTTTCAAAACATGCTCTACTTTTATGTGATAGGGAAACTCCAATCACACTAGTTTTTAGAATCTAAAGTAATCCCAGATAATATATAAGGAATTGACAATTTAATAAATTCCTCCGGGGATTTATCTATACTATTTTTTCTCCATTCCACAGAAGCACCGTAAATTCCCCAGCTTAGTATGACAGCGGTAGTTTTTAGCGCCGCATCCTCTTTCATATTATGTTGTTTTAATAACATCTTGTAAAAAACAATTTCAAGATGCTCCCGAATGATACGGGAAATGGTATCTTCATATCCTCTATGACAACGATTAGACAAAGATTTTTGAAAATTTGTTATGGTTGTAAAAATACGAATAATTGATTCTTCATTTAGATTACTTTTTTCGAAGATACTATCATTTAAATCAACTAATAATACTTCTGATAATACCTTTTCCAATAAGTCATATACATCTTGAAAGTGATAATAGAATGTTGCGCGATTAATCATAGCTTCTGTCGTAATATCCTTCACAGTAATATCCTTAAACTCTTTTTGACCTGAAAGTTCAATGAAAGAATCCATAATTAATTTGCGAGTACGAAGAACACGAGGGTCAGTCTTTGATTGAGTCATTTTTTTGTATCACTCCTACTTTTTAAACAATTTCTTCGATGTGTTGTATATACGACAAATCTAAAGAACTATTGGTACAGATGATCTTCATTATTTACTAAAATACGATTATAAAGCAATTAAAATGAAAGTGGTGAGTATGGTGACGAACAATAATAATTTAATCTGTGATTTAGAAACGGGCGTATGTGGTGTTTCAGAAGATGATGAAATGGAGGTGATCGATTTCAATCAAAAAAGGAAATCAATTGATTTATATTATGTGACAGATCCAATCTGCTCGCATTGTTGGGCATTAGAGCCAGTTCTTCGTCGCTTTGTAGAGCAATACGGTCATTATGTTAATTTCCGTACTATAATGGGAGGTTTGCTAGAAAAATGGGCCGGCTTTGCTGATGTATCTAATGGTATATCAAGTCCATCAGATGTGGCTGGACACTGGAGAGAGGTTGGTGAGCATAGTCGTATGCCAATTGATGGTACGCTTTGGCTTGAAAATTCCATTCAATCATCTTATCCTCCATCTAAGGTTTTTAAAGTAATTCAAAAGCACAATGGAGATTTAGCAAATGTGTTTTTACGCCGTGCAAGAGAAGCCGTTTTCGTATTTAATCAAAATATTGCGGAGAACTCTGTTTTAATTGCAATCGTAAATAATCTTGGACTGGATGGAGAAAAAATTGTAAAAGAGGCCGAACTTTCGGTTGGACAGAAATTATTAAACGAAGATTTTGGGTTAGCTTCACAACTAGGCGTAAGAGGATTTCCAACTATTATCCTGTTGAACGAAGAAAATAAAGGTGTAAAAATTGTCGGTAGTCGAACGTTAGATTCTTATATTGCCGGGCTAAAACAAGTTCTTAATTTAGATGAACTACAGCCAAAACAACAGCCAGCACTTTTCAGTTTACTTGAGAAAGAACAGCTTCTTTTTTCGAAAGAGATTGAAGTTATGTATGATATTGAACAAAAGGATATCAGTATATTTGCTGAAAAAGAGCTTGCATCAACTGCTTATGATGCGAAAGAAATACTTGGTGAAACTTATTTTGTAATGAAATAAAAGAGTCGTTTTATATAAAATGGGGGTTTTAATCATGAAATATTTATTACAAGTTGATTTTACAATGGACGGGCCATTCGGTGAAGAAATGTCCGAGTCATTCGTCGATTTAGCGAGAAGTATTAATGAAGAATCGGGGATGATTTGGAAGATTTGGACTGAGAATGCTGCGACGAAAGAATCGGGTGGTGTCTATTTATTTGAAACCAAAACAGATGCTGAAAACTATTTAATGATGCATTCAGAACGATTAACAAGTTTTGGTGTTACCGATATTCGCGGGAAGATCTTCGAAGTGAATGACGTATTATCAACAATTAATAATGCACCAATTAAATAGTTACTTAAGCTAATTAAGGTCATCATTGGCAGTTTTATCAACTAAATAATTAGGAATTGAAAACATGGGATTGTAAATTAACAATCTCATGTTCTTTTTTTGAGCTTGAAAATAATTTATTACTTGCAAAAAAAATCCATTTTGTATATATTGTACATAGAGTATATATACATTATTTTTATGAAGAGTTGAGAAATACGGATGTATTCTATCTGTTGGAAAAAGTTCGTTCATTTCGCGAAAGAAACGGATACTCAAGGAAATGCTTACATTATTGTATACGGAGGATGGATGATGGAAAATGTCATTGAATTACAGAATATTCATAAAGCGTTTAAAGGATTTCAGGTAAAAGATTTTTCTATTAGCGTTAAAAAGGGCTATGTAACTGGATTTATCGGGGGAAATGGTGCGGGTAAATCTACAACGATCAAGTTGATTATGAACTTATTACAGCAAGATAGTGGTACTGTTTCATTATTTGGTATGAAATATAAGGGACATGAAAAAGAAATAAAAGAACGTATTGGTTTTGTCTATGATGAAAATGTCTTTTATGAAAATATGACGTTAAAGGATATGAAAAAAATTATTAAACCGGCCTATAAAAACTGGGATGATAACACTTTTCAACATTATGTTGAAAAATTCGAACTACCATTGAATAAAAATATGAAGACCTTTTCGAAGGGAATGAAGATGAAAGCTTCGTTAGCTATTGCTCTAGCTCATCATGCAGAATTAATTATTATGGATGAGCCGACTGCTGGGCTCGATCCGATATTTCGTAGAGAGTTACTAAACATTTTACATGAGTTAATGCAGGATGGGGAAAAAACAATTTTCTTTTCGACACATATTACAACAGATTTAGATCGTATTGCGGATTATATTACCTTTATTCATAAAGGAGAACATATTTTCACGAAAGAATTTTATAAAATTGAAGAGGAATATGCCATTGTCAAAGGGAAGTTGGATTTATTGGATAAAGAAACGGAACAAGAGTTTATTTCGATCAGAAAAACGAATGCAGGTTTTGAAGCATTAACAGCTGATAAAAATCGTGTGGCAAACTTATTTGGGGATTCTGTTATTGTGGAAAAACCAACACTTGAAGATATTATGTATTATACGAAGAAAGGATGGTAACTGTATGTTTAACCTTATATTTAAGGATATATTAATACAAAAGAAAGTAATTTTATTTTACATTGCTACTATAATAATCTACTTATTGGTAGATGTTTCGCCAATTCCTATTGTAGTTTTAAATAGTCTAACATTTATTAATATGGCTTTATCTTACGATGAAAAAGATAACGCTAATATTCTGCTCAATTCGCTTCCATATACGAGAAAGGAAATTGTTTCTTCAAGGTATGTAGGTGTATTAATATTTACATCACTATTTATAATTATTACTTACGGAGGGAGTTTCCTGTTAAATGGAAAAGAAACGTCGTTTTCGTGGAAAGCTATATTGCAAATTATGGGTCTTGTTATGGTCGCTATTTCATTCATGCTCCCAGTCTTTTATAAATTTAAAAGGCAATATTTAGTGTTTGCTGCAGGTGCTTTAATTGGCATCTATCTGGTAACGAGTAAGTTTTTAGTCCCTGATTTAAATAAGATATTAAGGGAATTAACACGAAAGTTCCTAACTTTACAAGAAACGCAAATGTATCTCATAGCTATCCCTACAATTGTTATATTGTATATTGGGTCGTGGCTACTATCTATTCGTATATATGAGAGAAAAGCTTTTTAAATTTTTTTTGAAAAAGTTCTCAGAAGAAAAACGGCATGAGCCTAGACTCATGCCGTTTTCGTACGCTTAAACGCAAGTTTCCATAGTATAAAATTCGTGATGACAAGCACGAGTAAGTAAATGATTGCACCATAAGAAATATGAGCTACCATGACGTAATGCAGTCCCGCCAGTACACCTAAAGGGAGAAGCAATATAAACGTTTTCCAGCTTTGGGCATCGCCAACTTCATTATAGGGCTTTGTGAAAGGAATCTTACTTCCGATGCCGAGGTAACAAATGACGGTATACATGCAACTTGCTACTAAAACAGTCAGTAAATCTGGGATAATTCTCGTACCATAAATGAAGCAGAAAATGATGCTCAGAACAATATACAATGGAATGTACAACTTAATCAGAAATGCTTTTAAGCTACCTTTTTTTAAGTCTGTATAATCTTTGATTGGAAAGACTTTATAGACCCAAGCTGCTTTATATTTTCCTGAATGCCCGAGCAAAAGCACAGCTGTCGGAATAATTAGCATGCTGAAATAAATATTTAAATAGCCCATGCTAACGGAATAATCAATAGCCTCGTGCCTTGAAAAAGAAAACATAAAAATAAATGGAATGACAAATGAAAATCCTAAAGATGGATATACTTTCAGTTTAAACTCTCGCTCCTGTTTCATCATAAGGGAGGCGAAGCGGTAAAAAGCTCTTTCTTCATTCGTTCTACAAATGATTGTTAACAAAAGCGTCTTAAGTCGATTGTTCTTTTCTTTTTTCGATTTGCTGGTGTTTAATAGTTTTTGCAGATTACGTTCAAAGGTTGGAATTAGCTTTAGGTAAAGCCATATCGAGATGATTGGCATGACGACAGCCAAAATACTGAATATCACTGTAAATAAAGAGATGTCACCGTTTAGAAGTAACTCATAAGGAGCGGCAAACCACATAGGAATGAGAAAAACATTCCACCAATGAAATGTTACTACCATATCAAAATTGACGAATTCAAAGGATCTAATAAGAACTTGATAGCCAATCATCAGCATTAAGGATAAGCCGATTTGTACATAATTGATGATATCTTTCAGCTTTTCTCCATCAAAGAATCTTAAAATAGCAATATATAAAACAGCCGTTAAAACGACAATAAAAATATTAATTAAAACTAGTAAGAGCAACGTTAAAATAAAGAATACAATTCCTTGTCTGAATAGGCCAACTACTAGGGAGATGGCTGTAAAAGCAATAGTTAAATACGTCAAGTAGATGAAAATATGCATAAACTTGGCCGCATTGATCGTTCTAACAGAGATGGGCTTGGTTGAGAGAATGCTTCTGTCCCGTACATCCAAAAGTACGGAAGAAAAATCAGAAATCAATGTTGTCATGATGATAAAAATAATCATGGCATAAGCAATACTCATCTGGAAAAGATAGTTTTGACCAAATCCCATAAAAGGAATTAACATAAGCCCAAATAAAACATAAATCCATAAAGATTTGATGTAGCCGTATTTTTGCTCTTCTTTGTTTTTATTGGATGCTTGGTTAAATATTGTCGGTACTTTACGCTCATCCATTGTTAGTTTAATATGGAGGATCTTTCTCATGATTTCGTAATCGACGCCCATTTTCACAAAAATAAATTGAATTTTATCAAGCACTTGTAGGATTTTGAAATCTTTCATGATCATACCTCTTGTACAATAGAAACGAATTTTTCGCCAATTTCCTGATGATCATGGAAGCCTGTCAATTGGTTGAAAATTCTTTCCAGAGTTCCTTCAGTATTGTCTGCCTGTAGTTGGGCAAATGTCCCGTCGGCAGCGATTTTTCCATCATTCAACAGGATGATACGACTACTGATTTTTTCGACAACATCCATGATATGAGAGGAATAAAATATTGTTTTTCCTTGGGCAGCCAGTTGAGTCAAAATTTCTTTGAAAATCATCACACTATTCGCATCTAATCCATTAATCGGCTCATCTAAAAATAACAAGTCGGGATTATGTATAAGGCTAGCGATAATTAATAGCTTTTGCCGCATCCCTTTTGAATAAGAAGATATTCTTGAATGATATGCTTCTCCAACACCAAACAATTCCATTAAGGATTTTGATTTATCAGCAGCGACTTCTAATTCAAGGCCATAAAGCTGGCCGATGAAGGTTAAATACTCATAACCCGTTAAATTATCATAAACGTCTGCTATCTCCGGTACATAGCCAATTCTTCGTTTATATTCAATGCTGTCTTTGCTTATATTCTCTCCGAAAAGCTTAATTTCTCCACCGTAATCACCTTCGATCCCTAAAATGATTTTGACAGTGGTACTTTTACCTGCGCCGTTCGGACCGATATAACCAATTATTTCCCCTCTTGAGACGTGTAAGTCGATTCCTTTTAATATTTCCTTACTACCATAACTCTTCGTCAAATTCGTAATCGTCAAGATTTCTTCCATGTTGCAGCTCCTTTCTGTTGATCCTACATTATCGGTCAGTAATTTATCTGGTACCGCCGTAAAAGCCCAATCGATGAAGTCTAATAATCGGTGGAGTGTGAAGAACACCTCCTCTCCGATTAAAGTTCACTTTATCTTATGTTTAGTGTAATTAATTTAGATAAAATATCCATAAATATAATATAACATTTAAAAATGTGGAAATATCCCTTTTTAAAATGAAACCGGTTCATTTCCTGTCTAACTTTAAAAGAGAGGAGGTAATGCCTTATAATAAAGAGAAAGAATATTTAGTTTTTTAAAAATGTGGTAGGTGCAAACGGGAGGCGTAAAATGTTAGTTAAATCAAATGAACAATTGCTAGTTGTATTAGATAATTTATTACGTGAACCGCAAAATTTTTGGGATGGATTTTATGATCAAACATTTAAAAATGTACCTTTTTTTGTTAATAAACCGGATGAAAATCTAGTAAGCTATTTTGAAAAAAAGGTGATTCAGCCAAATAGAGTTTTAGAGTTAGGTTGTGGCGCAGGACGAAATGCCATTTACTTAGCAAAACAAGGCTGTTCAGTTGTTGGTGTCGACTTATCGGTTAATGCATTGCAATGGGCGCAAAAAAAGGTTGATGAAGCAGACGTAAATGTAGATTTCATTTGTGCTAATATTTTTGAACTGAATCTACAAGAAGAGAGCTTTGATTTTATTTATGATTCAGGTTGTTTTCATCATATAGCACCTCATCGTCGTGTGACGTATATTGAATTGATTCATAAATTATTAAAGCCTAATGGTTACTTCGCTTTATGCTCATTTGAGGAACATGGTGCATATGGTGGTTCAGCCATCTCAGATGAAGAAGTATATATAAAACGTAGTTTAGAAGGCGGATTAGGGTATACCAAAAATCAACTAAAAGAAATATTTCAATCATTAGAAGAAATTGAAATACGGAAAATGATAGCCATATCTGATGAAGATCAATATTTCGGTTTAGAAGGATTTTTAGTAGGTTTATTTAAAAAAGAATTAACGGGGAGGTAAGCTTGTGCGAGTTAAGGTTCAACTTTCCGAATATAATCCACATTGGGAACAACAATATGCAGTTGAACAAAACAAAATTGGAAAAGCTTTAGGTAATAGTGCTATTCGTATTGAGCATATTGGAAGTACATCGATAAAGGGACTAAAAGCGAAACCGATTATTGATATTCTTGTTGGTGTACAGAGTTTAGATGAAGTGCCGACCTTCATAGACTCTCTAAGTGAAATTGACTATGAATATGTTCCGAAACTAGAGTTTAAGGATAGAAGATTTTTTAGAAAGGGATTGTGGGGTCAGAGAACAATCCATTTACATATTTGTGAATATAACAGTCATGAATGGATTGAAAAATTACTTTTCCGTGATTATCTAAGATCACACCCTCAACTAGCAAATGAATATGCAGTATTAAAAAATCAATTAGCGTCTAAATATCGATTCGATCGATCGACATATACAAAGGAAAAAGAGCTGTTTATCCAAATGATTATCCAAAAAGCTAAGATGTTGTGAATAAAAGGCTTTGAGATTAGGCATTACGATTAATTGTTTAAAGAGCAGGATGAAAGAAAGCACTCCTTCTAAATAGTTGCTTACAGTTTTTAGTTTAAATACATCGCAATATTTCTTTATAAAATACCCAAAAAGTTGGATTTTGACTCTAACTTTTCGGGTGTAGCACCTTTGTCACGGACTCATTTTGTATTTTGCCTTCAACCGTTTTGTATTATAGTATTCATCTTTGCCTTAGATTAAAATTAGTTTACTGCTTAGTAACTTCAAGATGTAAATAATTAGTAGGCTCAATTAAATAACCTAAATTTCGTGTTACTGTAGTTTGTACTTTAGGTTTATCTACTGTATATGCCTTCCAATCACTTTTTATATCATAGTATATACCTTTGATATAAAAATCTATCTGATAGGTACCAGGTTTTGTGATGTTTGTTTCTGATTTTGTGCCTTGAGTCATTGTAACTGTTGATGATTTACTATAGCCATATTCAAATTTATAATCTATCTCACTAATAAATTTAGCTCCGCCTTGTAGACGAAGTGAATTACTTATATTATGAGAAGATGATGCAGACTTAGTTATTGTACGCTCCCATGTATATTTGTAATTAGTACCAGAAGGTATTGTTACAGATGTATTAAAAAAGTGCTTATGTTTATTTACCCATCCTAAGTTTTTAAATGATAGAGTGTTGGGAACATAGCCATCTTTTACATATACAATTGTCGATGATCTTGGTTGATTTATATTTTCTGTTTTTTCAGTTTCTTCAACTTCTAAATCACCCTTCACGATTTCACCATCAATGGTAATTGAATCTGGGTTTATTATGTCTTCAGCTTTGACTATCCCACTATTCATAAATAAAGTTAACCCAAATATAAGTGTAAGGAGCGAAATAAAGCTGAATTTTTTTTCTAGTTTCATTATATATCCTCTCCATTTCTAGTTTAGATAGGTACTTAAGGCATCTACAAATTGGGCTGTTTCACTCAATGTAAAAACTTCTTGATTTGTTAAGTTATTAGAGATACCAAGTACGGATATTGCAAAACCATTTCCCAAAAAACTGTACTGTGCAACCTCTGATGAAGGATAATTATCATGATAGGTTTTAGATAAATCACCACTTTGAGGATTAAATAAATTCTCTGTATAATAAATACTGTGTTCCCATGTATTATTAGATTTGCTTGCAGCCGCGGTAATACTTAAAATTATAACTACACCTTTTTCTGGATTTTTATAAACATACTTTTTATTTCTCTGATAGAGGCCTTGTTTACCTAAGCTTTCATCGTTACCTGTAATACTATCTGGTACAACGACAATATCCCCTTTTTCACCTAATATTTCCTCATAACCTGGAAAAGTAAATTCATCAGTAATTTTCTCATTCATTTTATTAAAACTAGAAAAATCAAATTCTTCATTGAAGAAATCATTATTTGAACTTCCATCAGCATCTGATTTTGAATAATAAATTAAAAGGGATATTAAAAATACTACTGCAATAGTGAGAGTTAATATTGTTTTTCTCATGTAATCACACCCCTACAATTATCCAGATGAAAGATAGAATTGATAGTAAATTCATATTTGTTTCACCTCCCTTTTCTTAAATATAAACGAAAAACTTTGTAATTTAACAAAATATTCTGAATAGAATATTGGGGGGGTGGGTAGCGAGAAAACTATTTAAAATTGTATCTAAAGTACATTTTCAAATTATGAATAAAAATCTAATACAAGCTCACTAACAAGTACAAGATCTAAACAACCGCTAAGCCATTTATATTTCTCTAATAATCAAAACCATATAAGAAAAACTCGATTTCAAACTTGAAATTGAGTTGAAGATTGAATATAACTTTACGTTGTATGAATGGGAAGCTAATATTGATACTCTTAAGTCATCATATTCCTGCAATAATCCAGATAAATGATAATAAATTAATGTTTTCTCGTTAGATATAAAGGGTAAATACTAAAATACTCAGAAGTATTCTACATATGACAATATTATGCGAGGTGAATATAATGAATAGGGGGAAAACTTTAAAAGAAATTCGAAAAAATAAAGGGTTTAGTCAACTAATCCTGTCAAAGGAGATTGTATCTCAAAGTACATATTCAAAATATGAGGCAGGTAGAATTGATATAGAAGTTGAAAAATATATTAAATTATTAAATAAATTAAATATTTCCCTAGAAGAGTTTGAATATATTCATAATGAGCGTATTTACCGAAAGAAAAAAGATATTGTACAACAGTTTTTTTTGCTAAATCACAATGATATAGAAAAGTTAACCCTCTTAAAAGTTAAAACAGCTGAATATTTACAAATTGAAAATGATTTAGAAATTAAAGAAATTCGACTTATTTGTGAAGCTCTCATACAATTAAATCTAGAAAATATTAATGAAGCAAAAGAGATTATTAAGCCCATTTGGGAGCGTATTTCAAAATATGATCAGTGGTATTTGAGTGATATTCGTTTGATCAACACGGTTTTATTTCTATTTCCGGTAGATATAGCAATAGAATTTACAGAAAATGTCCTAAAAAGATTAAACAAATATAATAGTTTTAGAGATACAGATTTATTAAAATCTGCGTTTAATATAAATTTGTCACTGTTAGTAATAATGAGCGGAGATTATTCTACAGCCCTTTCTATTATTAATGATTCATTAAGTCAGTATAAAAGAAAAATGAATTACTATATACTAGCTCTACATTTTTCAAGAAAAGCTATTTGTCATTTTCATCTTGGCTACAAAGACTCAGCAATTTTCTTAGAGAAAGCCTTTCAACTCTTAAGACTATATGAAGACGAAGAATATTTTGAAAGAATTCAATTAGAATTTATTAAATATACAACGGTTCATGATCAAGAATTAAAATAATAATTAGCCTATAATAGGTGCAATTCTTCGTTTTGAAGGATTGCATTTTTTTGCGAGTCAGACCATACCACTAGGAAGGGAAAAACCTTATACTGTGGACCTTTTGAGTGAGATAAAGTTATGCAAAAATAAAGCAAGGGGGGTCAAGGAAGTGTTTAATGATTTTAAGCTTATCAATGATCGTCCGGTTTATATTCAATTAAAAGATTATTTGAAAGAAAAGATTATGAAGGGACACTTGCTGGAGCATCAGAAGCTTCCATCTACCCGTGAATTTAGTAAATTATTATCGGTCAGTAGAAATACGGTACTGAATGCATATGCAGATTTAGAGCAAGAGGGCATTATTTATGCTGTGAAAGGAAAAGGGAATTTTGTAGGGAAAGTCAAAACGTTGAAAGCTTCATCTGTAGAATTTAATTGGAAGGAGAGGCTTAATAACGTTACTTTGTTAGCGGATGAATTAGATTTAATGAAGCAAGATATTCACTGGGAAAAAGGGATGATTTCCTTCAATAGTGTTGCCCCCGAAGAAAAGCTTTTTGATGTTGAAAATTTTAAAAGAGCCTTTTTGACCCGGATGTCCCTTGAAGGAGATGTCGTGTTGAATTACGGATACGCAAAGGGCTATAAACCTTTAATCGAGTACCTTCTTCACTATATGGAAGTGAAAGGTGTAGATATCTCCAATAAGGATATTTTGATTACGAATGGCTTTACCGAGGGATTGGATATTTTATTATCTTCCTTAGCGAAAAAATCCGGACGTGTTCTTTGCGAAAATCCTACTCATCATGCAGCATTAAAGCTTTTTCGCTTACATGGATTTGACATCCACGGAATCGACATGAAAGATGACGGTATCGATATCGAACAAGTTGAGAAAAGCTTATCGGAAAAGGAATTCGATTTTGCCTACTTAATCCCGTCCTATCATAATCCGACAGGCATTGTTACATCCTCTGAAAAAAGAGCTGAAATTATTAGGCTTTTTTCACAATATCAAATTCCAATTGTTGAGGATGGCTTTAACGAGGAATTACGATATTCAGGCTCGCATTTAGCACCGCTAATGACTTTTATCGGTGAGGGCAACAATGTTATTTATATCAGTAGCTTTTCTAAAATTCTTTTTCCTGGCTTACGTGTTGGATGGATATTAGCAGATAAAGAACTTATCCACTGTTTGGAAAGTATGAAAAGAGCTCGTACTATTCATACATCAACATTAGATCAGGCTGTGCTTTATCAATATTTACAGGATGGTTATTTTGAAAAATACTTGAAAAAAGCTAAGTTCGTATATAAGAAAAAATATGAACTAGCCTGTCAAGCGTGCAATCAATACATTCCTTTTAAAAGAATGACAGGAGATGGTGGACTTCATCTCTTTATTGAGCTAGAAGAAGGAATGAATGCTCGTACACTATTGAAGAAGTGCTATCAAAGGGGAGTTGTTTTTTATCCTGGTGACGTTTTTTACAGCAATGGTGAAGGCAGTAACACATTTCGACTAGGATTTTCGCGGCTAAAAGAAGAGGATATTGTGCGTGGTATTAAGATTATTGGTGATACCTTGAAAAATGAAATGGGGAGTTGAACATATGAAAGTTGGCGTTATTATGGGGGGCGTTTCCTCTGAAAAGCAGGTCTCTATCATGACAGGGGATGAGATGATTGCTCATTTAGATAAGAGTAAATACGAAGCCATAGCTATTAAATTAAATGAAAATAACACGGCAGAGCTTATTGAAAAGGTAAAAGATATCGATATTGCGTTATTAGCACTACATGGCAAGTTTGGAGAGGATGGCACAATTCAAGGTGTACTAGAGACTATGGGTGTTCCATATACAGGTAGTGGTATACTTTCAAGCAGTATTTGTATGGATAAAAATATTTCGAAAAAAATTCTACGTTATGATGGCATTGAAACACCTGATTGGCTCCATCTTTCGAATAGCGAGGAGCTTCAGTTAGATGAATTAGATAAAATGGGGTATCCGTTAGTAGTTAAGCCTAATTCGGGTGGTTCCAGTGTAGGGGTAAAAATAGTAAACGATAAGGATGCCTTACTAACAGCAGTTGCGGAAGTATTCAAATGGGATGCAGAAATCATTATTGAAAAATATATAGAGGGTGAAGAGATAACATGCGCCATTTTGGACGGGGAGCTATTACCGGTTATTTCAATTCGCCATACAGCGCAGTTCTTTGACTATAAAGCGAAATATGAGGATGCCGCTACGATAGAGGAGGTTGTAGAACTTCCACCTACCATACATGAACGAGTTGCCGAAGCAGTGAAAGGTTGCTATAAAGCATTAAAGTGTAGTGTTTATGCCCGAATCGATATGATGATCAAGGATGGAATCCCATATGTCATGGAGGTAAACACATTGCCTGGGATGACAAAAAACAGCTTACTGCCGAAAAGTGCATCCTCGGCAGGAATTACTTATACAAAACTTTTAGATAGGATAATTGAAACTTCCCTACAGGTTAGGGGAGATGGGGATCATTGAAGTATGAGTAGCTAAAAGTTCAATAAAAAAACACCTTTATGTTGATAAGGATTAAACCCATTTTCAACAAAAGGTGTTTTCTCAGTTTCTTAATTACGCCTTAGATAATTCAATAAATCCATGTCCAAAGACATCTCGTACATCGTGAATAGCAATAAAAGCATCCGAGTCTATTTCTTTGACGATTTTCTTCAGTTTTACAACTTCTTGTTTACTAATGACAATATACAGAATTTCTTTTTGCTCCTTCGTATAATAACCATGACCTGATAGGACCGTCACGCCTCGATTCATAAAACCATTCACATGACTGGCAATCTCTTCTGGTTTTTTCGAAATAATCGTAACTGCTTTTTTGGGGTTTACACCTTCAATAACAAATTCCATTACCTTTGTTCCAATATAGAGCATAATTATAGTAAGCATTAATGCTTCTGCCCCAATAATAAAATAAGATGAAAAAGCAACAATTAAATCAAAAAACAATAAACCATAACTAATACTCCAGCCTAAATATTTGTTTGTCATTCTAGCTAAGATTGTTGAACCTGCTGTTGTTCCACCAACTCTTATGATTAAGCCTATGCCAACTCCAGCGAACACTCCACCAAAAATAGTATTCACGATAATTTCATTTGAAGAAATCGACCACGATTCTGTTAAATGTAAAAACAGTGAATGAAGGGATACTGCAATAATCGTATAAATAGTCGTTTGTCTACTTAAAAATTTATAGCCAACTACTAATAAAGCTGCGTTTAACACAAGGCTCACAATACTTGGCGACCATCCAAATAAATAATAGGAGATGATTGTTACACCTGTTACGCCACCTTCACCTAAATCATTAGGTATAACAAATAAGTTTACAGCTAGTGCAAAAAGCAGTGCTCCGACCGTAATCATTAAAAAATCCATACTGAACTTCTTCATATATACACCACCAAAACAAATTGATTATTTCCTAAATACATACTATATCAAGTTCTAGTCATTTTATATACTTTTTGGAATGTTCGTTTGTGATAAATCTATAATTGTTAGTATGTCCTTTATCAGGGGGAATATCGAATTGAAGAAAATGTTTACAAGGCTAGTGTTAAACATACCTCACGAAGTGCATTTCTTCATTTTGGAGAATCATACCTTATTTTATACTACGTTTTCAAAATATAACCTTACTAATGGCGAATAAAAAACTGTGTGAGAATAGTAAAGAAGGAAATGGGGAAATTCTAGAAAGAGTTTAACTTCTTTCAGCAAATGTTTTTGTGCTGAGCATAATTGATAAAAGGATGATGATTAATAATGAATACTAATGTAATTACCAAATTAAAAATCCATAATCCTGCCAGTGAGGTATTTGAAGCTATTGTATCTCCAGATAAAATCGGGAACTTTTGGTTCTCAAGTAGTTCAGATAGATGGGAAAAGGGGAAAAACCTTACTTTAAAATATGATGAGTATAAAGCAGAGGTTGTTATTACTGTGCTTGATATCGAGATAAATAGGACTATTGTGTTTACTTGGGGAGAAGAACATGGGAACGGAACGGTGGTTACAATTACACTTACAGGCGAGGATTCAAATACAGTTATTAAAGTAGTTGAATCAGGACTAAAGGAAGAAAACCCGGACGTAATAGCAAAAATGATGGAACAAAAAGAAGGCTGGGTGTATACATTAACTTGCTTAAAGGGGTATTTAGAAAACGGAATAACTACTTTAAGAGCATCGTTAATTCATTAAGAGAATTTTGATATATAGACCCTTTGTAACAAGTAAATTCCTTAAAGCTATTGGTAGTTCAAAGTGTTATGATGTTTGCAATTGAAGTACATTCCCTTAGCAAGTTGCATAGGATATTCTTATAATGTGTGAGGGGATTGAGAAAATGTACTACATTCCTTATTACGGAAACATGCCTATGTATAACTACGGAGATCAGCTTGTTTATTGGACACCTCCTTATCAGATAGGGTATGCGAACAGCGCGGAACCTTCTCGTTTTTCCAATGATGGAAGTATTGAATTAAAAGATTATGGAGCTCAGCCACTTGTCATCAATCTTGAAAATGCGGCTAAGCAAAATGATACGTATCGTACGGCTCTTTGGACAGGAAAGAACTTACAGATTACTTTAATGAGTATAAATGTTGGTGATAATATCGGGTTAGAAGTACACCCAAATGTTGACCAATTTTTATATATTGAACAGGGTGAGGGGTATGCTCAGATGGGCCCAAGTAAAAGTAATTTAAACTATGAAAAAAAGGTCTATGAAAATAATGCTGTAGTAGTGCCTGCTGGAACATGGCATAACGTCACAAATACAGGAAATGTACCACTAAAGCTTTATTCGATATACGCTCCTCCTAACCATCCATTTGGTACAGTACATGTTACGAAAGCTGATGCTATGGCCTCGGAAGCAGGTTACGGTCAGGGCAATAAATAATCAATTTTAGATAAAAGCTTTTTCCTCGATAATACAAACATAAAACTAAAAAAGACAACTCCTACTTAGAGAAGTTGTCTTTTTTGTCGTCGTTTAAATGAAATATATATAGATAATAAGCCATTCAATGTTAAAAGAGTAACTACTATTATAGTCAAAAATGCAATATCAGGAGCAAAATATCTAATAGTGCGCCAAGGTGTTTCTGTTTTATAGCTTAATAATGGAATTGAGATAATGGCCAAAACTAAAAGTATAAAACCGAATATACGCGACACGCCTCTTTTATTAACTTTTTTAGCTTTAACTTTTATTAAAAGATAAATAAACATCACGAAAAGTAAACATATTATAGCAATTATTATGACTTGAAATGTTGGCTTATATTTAGGTGCGTCAACGGGCTCTTTTCCATTTAAAATATCTATAATCCCTTGTTTCAAGTATAGAAGTGACTTTTCCTCAAATATATGATTTTTGTTAGTGAGAATCACACCGCCCCAATCGGTTTCTGGTATATAAAATACTTCTGAGCGTGCGTCAGGATTTGAACCAGAATGCCAAATCATTTCTTCTTTAGATTCTGGATAGGAGATGCGTACACCAAGGCCGTAATATCGATATTTACTAGTTTGAATAAAAGGCGATATATAAAGGTTCATCACATTTTTACTTAAAAAATTGTTATGCTTATGCTGACTAAGGAGTCTAATGTACTGCACCAAATCTGATGCACTTGCCGTTATATATCCATACGGTGTCCCTCCATTATCATAGGTGACTGTGCTTTTTACAGGATGACCAAGCCATGATTGATAGCCAGATAAGTATCCTTTTTCATAGGCCATGCTACTATTAGCGGCTGCATTTTTCATCCCTAATGGAGAAAAAACTTGTTCCTCCATATATTCAGAAAATGTTTGATTGGTCACTTCTTCGATGAGAGCGCCAAGAATAGAAAAGTTAGCATTACTATACTGATGCTTTTCTCCTGGTGCAGCAGTCAGCTTATCATTCGATAAACTTTCTACATTTTCCTTTATAGCACTCAAATCATTAGATTCATTGTCTGATATAGATAAACCTGAATAAGTGCTTATCCCACTTGTTTGGGTAAGTAAATGTTTAATTGTTATTTGGGAAGCGGCTTGTTTATCTTTCAGAGTAAACCATGGCATATACTTTTGAACGGGATCATCTAATTGAATGATACCTGCATCAACCAATCTCATGATGCCTAAGCCTGTTAATGATTTACTAATAGAGCCGGTTGCAAATGGAGTTTCAGTAGTTACTTTTTCTTCAGATTCTCCTGTTACGCCCCACGATTTGGAGTAAAAGATATCATTTTTATGAACAATAGCAATAGATGCCCCTGGAATACGCTGCTCCTTCAAATAGTTTTCAACGTAATTGTCTATAGTACTCTTCATGTCTTTTTCTGCGGCGGAAATTTGCGAGACTGGTAGAAATAGATTGAACGGAATTAATAATAAACATACTAATATAGCTTTATATATGGGGATTGTTTTCATTTTTGTTTTCACCTATTTCCTTTATAAGTTTTCCCTTCATAATTTCATAGTCATGAACTTTAATCCATGAAGTAAATTTAACAAAAATATAGCCTATCACCAAAGCGTGTGGTTGATTTCCGTTCCGACTGGGCGCTTTGTTGCTGTCGCTTCGCTTTCGCACAGATAAAACATTTGTAGCTGCCGCTTTGCTTTCGCTACAGAAAACATTTGCCGCTGTCGCTTCGCTGCGCTCCAATCAACTTATATACATGATAAACATTTTAACAAATGTCGTCCCTGTCTTTTGGTGATTAACCAAAAAAATACACTTCTTTAAAGTATATGATATTTGTTGTGAATACTATTCGAAAAACATAGAATTTAAAAGCAACGTATCATTGTACACTACTTAATCTAACCCCACGTTATAGAAATGAGCCCTATTTTATTCATTGGAGGATGGTATGAATGGAATATAAACTTTTAGGAGATGAAGTTGAAGATTTAGTGGAGTTATTAACTCAAAACAAGTGGATTTATCATACTGATCAATATGTGAAAGAGGAATCCGTTCGAGAAGGGTATGCAGAAGGATACTATCACAGCGATCGCGAAACGCATTGGATAATTGATAATGAAGAAAAGGTCGGGATTATGATCATTCATGACATAAGTGATACGATCCCATTATTCGATATCCGTTTAGATACACGCTTTAGAGGAAAAGGATACGGAGTAAAAACACTCCTTTGGTTACAAGATTACCTGTTTGGAGAAAAAGATAAGATTCGTATCGAGGGTTATACGAGAGTTGATAATATCGGTATGAGAAAATGTTTTGCGAAAGCAGGTTTTGTAAAAGAGGGCTATTTAAGAAATGCTTGGGAAAATGCAGATGGTACTGTAACAGATAGTATCGTTTATGGTGCAATCAAAGAAGATTGGATTTTAGGTAGAACAACACCTATTAAAATCGATGACATACCATTTTGAATACAAATATTGATAAAAGGGCGCTGAGGAATGTATACAGAAAATGATCTATTAAGAGCTTTTAAAAAATCCTGGTCCATTCAATCTAGCTCGAAATGGAGTATAGATAATCCTACAAAAGGACAATGCGGAGTCACTGCATTAGTTGTAAATGATATTCTCGGAGGCAAAAGTTTATTTCTACATCTTAAAAGTTAATCACCAAAAGTTGAGGATGACGTATGTATTTTATAAAAAGTTGATTGTAGTGGAGGCTGGGCGACTCCTTGGGGCTCATCGGACGCCCCCGGGAAAGCGCCCAGTCGGAACGGAAATCAACCCACGTTATAGTGAGGAGCCATATTAATTTTTACACACTGAAGCGGAGATGCTGTTATCAAGCATCTCTGCTTTTTTTAAAACTTAAACAAACTTGTTGACGTAAATTAAACCATCGTGTTATTATTATCTCGAATTCAAGATAACTAAATTCAAGATAAATGAATTCGAACCTTTTAACCCATGTGAAAGTTTAACTTTTTACATCATAAGGAGGTAATCATAATGGGTTTTTTAAATAAATTATTTGCTTCAAAAAAAGAGGAGGAAAAAACAATGGCAGAATTAAATATCGGGATTATTATCGGATCAACACGTGAAGGTCGTGTAAGTCCACAAGTAGCACAATGGGTAAAAGAAATCGCAGATCAACGTGGAGATGCAAACTATACAATTATTGATATCGCAGATTACAAATTACCTTTACTAGGTGAACCAGGGCAAGACGCTTCAGGCGCTCAAGCTTGGTCAGAAATTGTTGCAAAACAAGATGGATTTGTATTCATCGTACAAGAGTACAATCACTCTATTACAGGTGCTCTAAAAAATGCACTAGATTATTTACGTGAAGAATGGAATAACAAAGCTGCAGGTATTGTTTCTTATGGTTCTGTAGGTGGTGCACGAGCAGCTGAACATTTACGTGGTATTATGGGCGAACTTTTAATTGCAGATGTACGTGTACATCCAGCATTGTCACTATTCACAGACTTTGAAAATGGTACTGATTTTAAACCAAAAGCGATGCAAACAGATTCTGTTAACCAAATGTTAGACCAACTAATTCCTTGGTCAAAAGCTTTATATACAATTCGTTAATCCTGTTTAAAGATTGAGGTAGAACGTTATTGGGTAAAGTATAGGTGTGAAAATACATTAGTCACGAAAGGTCTTGTTAACATGAAAAAACATACTGCGGGTATTCACCATATCACAGCCATTGTAGGGCATCCACAAGAAAATATTGATTTTTATGCTGGTGTATTAGGCTTGCGTTTAGTTAAACAGACGGTAAATTTCGATGATCCTGGCACATATCATCTTTACTTTGGTAACAAAGGTGGTAAACCTGGTACAATTATTACATTCTTTCCATGGGCAAATGCTTATCAAGGTCGTATTGGTGATGGTCAAGTTGGTGTAACCACTTATGTTGTACCAGAAGGAGCGCTTCCATTTTGGATTAATCGTCTTGCAAAATTCACTATTCCATTCCAAAAAGCTGAACGCTTTGGTGAACAAGTAGTACAATTTGATGATCCACACGGACTTCATATTGAATTAGTTGCACGTGCAGCAGGTGAATTGAATGAATGGACATTTGGTGAAGTAACTCCTGAGGTTGCAATTAAAGGATTTGGTGGTGCAACACTGTATTCAAGTCATCCAGAAGAGACAGCAAAGGTCTTAACTGAAGTTATGGGGCTTGAAAAAGTAGCAACAGAAGGCGAGTATACTCGTTACAAATCCAGCGCAGATATTGGCAATACAGTAGATTTAAAAGTTGTTCCTGGTATGCGCGGTCAAATGGGCGTTGGAACAGTTCATCATATTGCCTGGAGAGCACAGGATAATGTGGATCACCTAGAATGGCAAGAGTATGTAATGAATCATGGACAACATGTAACCGAAGTGAAAGATCGTAATTATTTTAATGCGATTTATTTCCGTGAACCTGGTGAGATTTTATTTGAAATTGCGACAGATCCACCTGGATTCGCTCATGATGAGACACCTGAGACAATGGGTAGCCAACTAATGTTACCATCTCAATACGAACAGCATCGTGAACAATTGGAAAGAACATTAATTCCAATCAAAGTGCGTGCGCTTGATTAAAGGAGATGGGACGTTTGATTTCAATTGATCCTAAGAAAAATACGGAACGTGAGAATTATAAGTTATTGATTGGCAGTATTATTCCGAGACCTATTGCCTTTGTTACGACAAAGTCAGAGCAAGGGATTATCAATGGTGCACCTTTTAGTTTTTTTAATATCGTGTCTTCCAATCCACCGATGATTTCTCTAGCCGTTCAAAGACCAAATGGGCGCTTAAAAGATACCGCTCGCCATATCCATCATCAGCAACAATTTGTTGTGCATATTGTAGATGAGGATAATGTTAAGCAGGTGAATGAAACAGCCGCTTCCTTACCTGTAACTGAAAGTGAAATTGATCGAGCACAATTTACATTAATCGATAGCCAACTTATATCTGTACCAGGTATTCAAGAAGCAAGGATTCGAATGGAATGCCGTTTAGTACAAACGATTCCTTTAATGAATGGTGACGAACAGACAGGTGATTTGTTTATTGGTGAAGTCGTACAATATCATATAGATGAGACCATTTATAATGAAGGGCGAATTGATCCAAGAAAACTAAAAGCAGTTAGCAGACTAGCTGGCTCAAATTACGCAAAAATTGGTGATATATTTGAGATAGAACGTCCCGATTAAAAATAAAATGCGAAAATGTTGATATAACAGCATTTTCGCATTTTTTTGTTCTAAACTTATATTAAAATTCTCTCTATATTCACTAAATCTTCGTTTGTTAATAGGACATCAGATGCTTTCACATTGTTGGCCACTTGTTTTTTTTGTTTCCCACCTGGAATAACGGCATCAACGCCATCTTGGGCTAATAACCAAGCAAGCGCTAGATTTGGTAATGTCGTTTGCTTTTCCTCTGCAATTCCTTTTAAAGCTTCTATTTTTACTAATGTTTGTTCAAATAATTCGCCTTGGAATAAAGGATTCGAAATTCGCCAGTCCCCAGTACCTAGCTTAAAGTCTTTTGTATACTTTCCACCAAGTAGGCCATATGCAAGTGGACCGTATGGAATAAATGAAATTTCATTTTTTATACAGTATGGCAATAAATCCTGTTCTCCTGAACGATTTAACATATTGTAAGGAGATTGTAGGACAGAAATTTCATTATGCACATTTGCTTCTATAAGTTGCTCTAATGTTACGTTTGAAATGCCTATTGCTCGGATCTTTCCTTCTTCCTTTAAGCGTGACAATTCACCAATCGCCTCCGCAAGAGGAGTTTCGTTATCAGGGAAGTGTAGATAGTAAAGATCTACATAATCCATTTGTAGTCGTTTCAAGCTACTTTCGAATGCACCACGTAGATAGTGCGGATGATTATCTGTTTTTACTGAACCATCCTCAAACCAATGCCTACCTCCCTTTGTTGCTAAAACGAAATCTTCCCTGGAGTATTTTTTTAATACTTCGCCAACAAGTTCTTCTGAACGCCCTTTTCCATAAATGTCTGCTGTATCAATAAAAGTTATCCCTAAGTCAAGTGCAGCTGAGACTAGTTCCTTCCCATCTTGTTCATTTAAGTTTTCAAATAAGTTATGTCCACCTACAGCATTCGTCCCAAGACCAATTTCGGAAATCTTGATATTTGTTTTTTTAAAAGTATGAAATTTCATATTCCTACCTCCTCGTTGTTCTGTAAACAGAATAGAGTAAAAAAAATATTTTACCAACATACATCGTTAAAGTTTCATATATAGAAACAAGTGCGTTTTAATTGCCAATAAAGGGCCAATAAAAAATTCCCGAAGGTCCTAACATTATGCTAAAAGATAATGAATTTCTTCCGTCAATTGCTGACTTGCCTCGCCTAACTTTTTTGCAAATGACCGAATGGCAGTTTTCTTAATTTGATTCGTCGAACCGTGCAAAGCAATTGCCCCGATGACTTCTTCATTCACATAAAGCGGAACGGCAATACAACATTTACCTTCATTCGTTTCTTCATTATCAACAGCATAACCTTGAGCTTTAATGACCTGTAAATGAGGAATCAATAGACCATAATCATAGAAGGTTTTTGTTGTAAAGGTATTAAGTTCAATACTATTTAATAGTTCACGTTGTTTTTTAGGTGACAGATGAGCTAATACTACTTTTCCTAGCGCGCTTGAATGCATAGGTGTCCGAGTATCGATTGCATGAAAAGCAGGCTGTTCAAAAGGCTCCCTTATTACATTTTTTATCACCATCTCACCATCTTCCAAAATACCAATATAAGTAGTTATTTCTTCTTGGCGGGCTAATTGATATGGCGCTACGAGAGACGCCCATTGGATATCTTTGTGCCAATATAAGTGCTCATCCCTGAAAATATGCGGATTTAATTGATAATACTTATTATATTTAAGAACATAATTCATTTTTTCTAACGTATAAAGCATGCGAAAAACGGACGTCTTATTCATTGATAATTCTTCCATAATTTCAGTTAATGTAAGAGAATGCTTTTGACGTAATATATCTAAAATCAAAAGGCCTTTTTTTAATGTCGATACTTCATAGGAATCCATTTTGTCCTCTCCTAA
This sequence comes from Lysinibacillus sp. NPDC059133, assembly GCF_042755925.1. NCBI lineage: Bacteria > Bacillati > Bacillota > Bacilli > Caryophanales > Bacillaceae > Lysinibacillus > Lysinibacillus sp. NPDC059133. The sequence goes on from NZ_JBHZDH010000013.1 coordinate 54,568, forward strand.
CTTCTATATAGTTTGTACAATATCATCTTTAATATTGTGTTACTAGATTGGGGAATGATTGCAGTTACCTTAATCCTCCTTTAGATATACTTTCTAGAGGAGAATTTTTATGCCCGCGTTTTTTATTTTATTGAAACGATTTACATATTTACAGCATCTAACATATAGAAACAAGAAGGGATGGTGAAAAAATTGCAAGTGAGGTCATTATTGTCAGATGCGAAAAAAGGGAATAATCAAGCGTTCATAGAGCTATTACAGGAAGAAAAAGTAAAACTATATAAGATGGCCTATATTTATATGAAAAATGAAAATGATGCATTAGATGTGGTGCAGGAGACAATAGCAAGGGCGTATGCCAATATCCATACAGTGAAAGAGGAGCAGTATTTTGCCACGTGGCTGATGAGAATTTTGATAAATACAGCATTAGAAATGCTACGTAAAAATCAAAAGATTGTTCCGCTCCTTGAACAACAGCTGGAGCAAGAACAAATTTCAACTAACGATGAAAAGCTAGATTTATTACAAGCCATTGAACAGTTAGAGGAAAAATATAAAACCGTTATTTTATTGAGATACTATCGAGATTTGCAAATAAAAGAAATTGCAGATTTATTAGGTTGTCCAGAGGGGACAGTCAAAACGAATGTGCATAGAGGTATTCAGCAGTTAAAAAAATATCTAAACAAGGAGGGGGAGCTTTATGGAGAACAATATTAAAGAAGTCATAAATAACATTGACGTACCAGTAGAAAAACTTGATCAAGCTATTGAAAAAGGAATGCGCCCAGAAAAGCAAAAAAGCAAAAAAGTCTGGAAAACTGCAATTGTTTCCAGTATAGCGAGCGTAGCTTTGATTTTGGGTTCTGGTTTTATCTCTCCTAAAATGGCAAATGTCCTAGCAGATGTGCCACTTATTGGCTTTATGTATAATATCGTAGAATATGATAAAGGGCTACAAACGGCGCTTTCTGATGAGAATAAGGTGAAATTAAATAAAACAGTAACTAGTAACGGCATAGCCATTACAGTGGAGGAGATTGTATATGATGGTACACGTTTGAATGTGATTTTTTCAATGCCAGAATATATGGATATAGCACCAGGCTTTTTGTATGTTAATGGGAGAGAACTCAATACGGGGGAAAGTTTACGGGTCTTAGAAGATCAAGATGGATTTCGTGGTTTATGGGAATTTCCTATCAACGAAGAATTACCCGATGAATTTGATTTAACGTTAAAATTTTTACAAGTAGGATCAACAGAAGGAGAATGGGTATTCTCTACACCTATCAAAAAAGTAAAAAATGATAGTCATAAATTAGTAGCTGGTCAATCAGGGAAAGTTAATGACATCCCATTTGGTGTAGAAAGTGTGGAGGCTTCAACAACATCGACAAAAATAAAGGTGAAATTTGCTGCTACTATGGATAAATTGTTCTCCGAAAAGGCCGGGGTAGAGGCTACTATAATGGACCAAAACGGAACCCCACTGACAGTGTTGCATCAATCAGGAAGTGGTGATGACAAAAGCACAACTTATATGTACTTAGTAGAGCCTTTAAATAAAAATATTACTGAAATAAAGATTGCTTACTATTTCCGCCCGTTTGGCGCTGAAATTAAAGATGTAATTGTTCCACTTGCTGATACATTACCGCAACGAATCTCACAAGGTGAGATGGGGGATTTGGTTATCACAGATGTGACAAATCAGAGCCAGGAAGCTACGCTGTCTTTCTATGTCGATAGTGATTTTCCTTATAATGAGAATCTAATACCTATTGATGTTAAGTCGGAATCGGGTGAAAGCCTAATCACAGAGTATGCTCATGCAAAAGGACCAAATAAATTTCAAGTGTCTTATCAGACGAATGCTGGGAAACCAATTATTCATATTTTAGAAACACCATATATGGAAGTTGAATCATCAGCTATCGTCACAATTCCAGTAAAATAGTATGATAAAAGTTTTATATAAAAGAATGCGTCGATTAACTCGTTTTCTAGTAACAGATAAATTGCTATAATAATCTAAATGTTGACTCGATTAGAAAAAATAGCTAATATACTGATTATTAGTAAAAATGCATAAATTAGCTTTTTATTGGAAATGGAGTGGTTATTATGGCGGATTTTTTACGAAGGAAGTCGATCGAGCAAGCCAATAAAATAACTGAAGTCGAACGTTTTAAACTAAAGCGTGAACTAGGGTCGTTACAGTTATTGCTGTATGTACTAGGGGCTACAATAGGAGCTGGAATTTTTGTACTGCCAGGAACTACAGCTGCTCTACATGCAGGTCCTGGTGTTGTTGTTTCTTTCTTAATTGGGGGACTTGTAACAATTGCAGTTGGATTAGCCTATGTCGAATTCGCAGCGATGGCACCCGTCGCAGGGAGCGCGTACACCTATTCTTATATTGCGTTAGGTGAAGTTATTGCTTGGATCATCGGTTGGGATTTACTATTGGAATTTATCGTTATTTCTAGTACAGTCGCAGTTGGTTGGAGTGGCTATGTCGATTCATTTTTACAATCTGTGGGTATTCACTTGCCAGGGATTTTAACAAAAGATATTGCTCATGGTGGGGTTGTAAATCTACCTGCTGTGGCTGGTTGGCTTATTGTAGCTTGGATTGCAATGAGCGGGATTAAAAATGTTGGTCGATCAAATATGTTATTTACAATGGCAAAAGTCGGCGCGATTGTCTTATTCCTTGCTATCGGGGCTTTTCACGTTAACCCTGTAAACTGGACACCATTTACACCGTTTGGCTGGTCAGGTGTAATGGCGGGAGCGGCATTAGTGTTCTTTGCCTTTACTGGATTTGATGGTGTAACAACTGTTCTGGAAGAAGTGAAAAATCCACAAAAAACAATACCAAAAGCTTTAATTGGTGGTTTGAGTGTATTAACACTTATTTATGCATTTGTTGCACTAGTATTAACAGGTATCGTACCATTCCCTAAATTGGATGTTCCAAATCCTACAGTGTATGCATTACAATCTGTTGGTATTCAGTGGGGGGGAGCTATCATCGCAGTATCAGTTATTTTTGGATTGCTTGCTACGATGATTGCAAATACAACCAGTGCGACGCGCGTGTTGTTTGCAATGAGCCGTGATGGTCTTCTGCCAGAACGTATTGCACAAACAAATAAAAAAACAGGGGTACCTGTATTATCAACTGTAATTGTGGTTGGAACAGGTATTCTCTTATCAGGATTTTTATCAATCGGAGAATTAGCGGAATTTGCTAACATCGGCGGTTTAACTGCTTTTGCTTTAACAACAGTTAGTGTCGTTGTTC
>NZ_JBHZDH010000013.1:57981-81163 GCF_042755925.1 Lysinibacillus sp. NPDC059133
CTCTTATCAGGATTTTTATCAATCGGAGAATTAGCGGAATTTGCTAACATCGGCGGTTTAACTGCTTTTGCTTTAACAACAGTTAGTGTCGTTGTTCTTCGCTATACACGACCAGATCAACCACGTGTATTCAAAGTACCTGCGCTATGGCTTGTAGCAACTATAGGGGTTGGCGGATGTATTGTATTAATATTTAGTCTGCCGTTATTTACTATCGTGCGCTTTATGATTTGGTTAGCGATAGGTTTAGTTATATACATAGTCTATGGGTACAAGCACGCTAAAATAGGCTCTAAAAATGAAGATCTATAAATGAGAAAAACACCTCTTTTGCTCTAAAGAGGTGTTTTTCTAACTGAATTTAATATAGATCTGGACGCACATTCTTGTTAATGACAACATAGTATAAGTTAAATTCCCTTATATGCCCAGGCGCTGATTTTGCAGAAGGCATCGCCAAGAAAGTCATTTATAATTTGCTTTCTTTGTGCCGTATTAATTTCCCCAAATAAGTAAAAAGACTATCTTCGTTAAATCTTTAAGTTCCATATGTGCATTTTCAAGACTCTTGCGGATATTTCTAATGCTAACTTCATTTGAGCTAATAGCACTTCGGGTGCAGTCCCATCTTTCTCCATCCTATTTGTCCAGATATTCTATGGACCCGTTACTTCAATTTGATGTTCATAGGGAGCAATTTATTATGAATGTCCTTCGAGGTTCTTAGAATTTTCACAAATTCCGTCTTTTCTATTATTTTCAGTTTAAAATTTTAATAAGAATATCATACTGACACTAAGGAGCAATACCAAATCTGTTCTTGATTGAAAGGAATGAAAGCACATGGAACCGGAGGGAGGCTCAGACCTCGTGAAAAGCGTCCTCCTGGAGTCAAGTGAATACTTTGGCGAAGACCCGAAACTAAAGAAAAAAATTATAATTTTAATACCATCTCAAAAGAACTTACATTGGCTATGATAGTGTTCAAAGGGTTATAATAGAATAATAGAATTAAGGCTTATAAACGCTGATACAGCTTTCAATAAAATGCAAAAGTACTATCATTAATTTCTGATTTGATAAGACATACAATTCTTTTCGCTCCTTGGATTTATTTATTTCTTATAAGACTTATAAAGCGGCATGCATGTAAGTCTTTTTCTAAGTGATAATGGGAATAATAGTCCAATGAAGGGGGCATTTACATAAGAATGATACGTAATGTTTTACATCAATTTATTAATTGCTTATGTTCATTTGATAGCGAAACCCAGGCAGTAAAGGCAGCGAAGCCGTTTTGTAGAAGGAGTGAATACATGAGTAATTTCTTTCGAAGCCACGGATTTAAACGTTTTATAATCCTAGTTGGGATCGCTATTGCACTATATTTGATGCGAAGTATGATTAATCTTATTCTTCTCACATTCATTATTACTTACTTGATGAATCAACTTACCACGAAGACAACAAAAAAGATTAGAAAATACACACGAATGAACGAGAAGGCTGTGACAGTTACCCTCTATCTTTTACTTGTCGCAGGTATTGTGGCTATTATCTACAAGTATTTACCTGTCGTAACTCAACAAATAACACAGCTCTTTGATCTTATTGCTAGCTTTAGTCTCAACCCAAATGATAACGAGATTGCAAGGTATTTAGCTCCAACCTTTGATAAGATCGAACTGGGTAAATATTTAGAGCAGGGTGTAGACCTCACGCTGAAAAATCTTACGAATATTGGTAAAATCATTTTGCATATATTCATTGCACTGATTTTGAGCTTGTTTATTTTACTTGAGAAGAAACGTATTACGGAATTTACAGCAAAATTTAAAGATAGCAAAATGAGCCATCTCTACGATGAATTACATTATTTCTCAAAGATATTCATTCGTTCTTTCGGTAAAGTGATTGAGGCGCAGTTCATTATTGCCTCTATCAACTGTGTTTTATCTGTTATTGCTTTATACATTATGGGCTTCCCGCATTTAATTGCACTGGGGATTATGCTCTTTATACTGGGATTGGTGCCAGTTGCAGGGGTCATCATGTCCTTGATTCCTCTAACTATAATTGCATACAGTATCGGTGGTCCAATGTACATCGTCTATATCTTAGTTATTGTTATGGTACTGCATGCTATGGAGGCATACTTCTTAAATCCAAAGCTGATGTCTGCCAAGACAAATCTTCCAATTTTCTATACATTCATCGTCATTCTCTTCTCAGAGCATTTCCTCGGTGTATGGGGATTAATTATTGGTATTCCATTATTCATGTTCCTGCTCGATATTCTGGGAGTTACGTCCTCAGAGGATGAACTACAAAAGGCAATGGAAATACAAGAGGATAAATAAATTGAATAAAGCTTTCGTTCAAAAGCTAAACCCCTTTCGATTATTGTATCGAAGGGGGTTTAACTTCATTTATGTGCTTTATTTTAATGAGCTTGCTTCTGAGAAAATCGGATACGGTTTTCTCTTCATAAATATAAAAATTAGCAATGCGGTAATACCTTCTGCAACAGGGAATGTCCACCAAATAGCTTGTGGGCCAAGTAATTTAGGCAATAGTACGAGAGCAGGGATAAATAATAAAATACTGCGAAGTAACATAATAGTTGTTGCAAGACGTATTTTTTCAATCGATTGGAAGAATTCTGCAAATACCATGTTCACACCAAGGAATACATACCCAATTGCAAAATGTACAAAGCCTTGTGTAGCCATATTGCGGATGTCCAGCGTACTATCACCAAATAATGCAATTAGCTGAGAAGGGAATAACGTAGCAATTATGGCAGTAGTTAAACCTATCATAAATGCAGTGGCAATACCTATTTTCAATAATGCTGTTAATCTCTCAATTAACCTCGCACCGTGATGATAACTAACTAGTGGCTGTAGGGCCATACCGATACCAAGGAACACTGTTAATAGTACGGTATGAATATAGTTAACCATCGCGTAGGCGGTAACTCCATCTGAACCTAAATAGTGTAAAAATGTCACATTATATAAAATAACCATTACAGCGACGGAGGCTTCAACGATAAAGCTTGGTAGCCCTATAGCGAATATTTTCTTTAAATCAGTCAGGCTGAAAAATGTACGGACAAATTTTAATTCGGATTGCTTTCGGAAGAAGTGTAGGCAAAGCACCGACATACCGATTATTGTGGAGAGTGCTGTAGCTAAGGCACAGCCAGTTACGCCGTAATTGAGTACGAAAATAAAGATGTAGTTAAAAATAATGTTTAACACAGATGTAGTGATTAAGCCCATCATCGCAAGTTTTGGATTGCCATCATTTCGAATAAAAATACTTAGTAAGTTTTCAATTGTATAGAATACACCGAAAATCAAAATAACATGTAGGTACTCTTGGACATAAGGAAAGGTAGCATCACTTGCTCCGAATATATAGGAGATTTCCTTTAAATTTAATAAAAGTATTAGAATCAGTGTCATGACGACACCGATCATTGTTGTAAATGCTAATGTAAAGAGCTGATGCGCTCGTTTTTTATTACCCTCACCGAGAGAAATTGAAAATAGTGTAGCTCCACCCATACCAACCCAAAGGGAAATGGATAGTAAAATTGAGAAAATTGGTACGGCGATATTTACTCCTGCTAAAGCGGCTGGTCCAACTCCATGACTAACGAAAATACCATCCACTAAAATATTGACTGACATCAGCAACATACCAATCATAGCCGGGAATAAGTATGATAAAAACAAGGGCTTAAGAGGTCTTGTTTCAATTGGATTAATGGTAGTCATGAGCATGTACCTCCTTTACCATCACCTTTTCGCCTTTGTCATCTAGCTCATTGTTAAAGACGAACCCAAACTTTTTATATAGTTGAATCGCTACTATATTGTTGTCATAAACGCTTAAATATATATTTTGACAGCTGTATTTAGCTACTAAATAATTGATAAGTTGCTGTAAAAAGTATTTTCCCAATCCTTTGTGCTGATAACGCTCATCAATGAAATAGCGATCTAACCAAACACGTTGTGTGTTGTCTTTATGTGGGAACACGCCATACATAGCGAAGCCGACTGCAATATCTTCCTTATACAATCCAACAGGAATAAAGCGTTGATCTGTTTCTGCCTCCGCTAAGCATTGCTGTGTACTTTCAATAAAATCTTGCTGATTATCAGCAATGCGTAATGCCAATATTTCCTCTTTGTTTAAAGCTGTAATGTCACGAATTTCCGTGAACATAATGTCAAAACCTTTCTATTTTTAATTTCTTTCAGCAGATGTCACGGAAATCGGAAAGGGGGTTCTTATAGGATGTTAGCCTAAAACACCGAAATAACCGATATCGTGTCGGCCCTCATGTTGTTGCTGACGCTTCGCTTTCGCACAGACAAAAACATGTTGTTGCTGACGCTTCGCTTTCGCACAAAAGACATCATGCAGGCCTAAGCACAAACCGATTCCGGACGCAATTATGCAGTGGCATAATTGATTGTTAATAGCTACAATCTAATGTATATAGTAACTATATAGTCAAGGAGGTAAACTTAAAAATGTTTAATAAAAATGTAAAATATTTTACAACTGGTGAGTTCGCTAAAATTTGTAAGGTTAATAAACAAACGCTAATTTACTACGATCAAATCGGTTTATTATCACCCATTATGAAGGATAGTAAAGACTACCGTTATTATTCCATTGCACAATATGAATTTTTCAGTGTAATAGAGCTATTAAAGGAAGTTGGTATGTCTTTAAAGGATATTCAAAAATATATGGCAGAAAAATCACCTGAAAATTTTTTAGACTTAATGTATCAGCAAAAGGAAATTGTAGCGAAAAAACGTCGAGAACTGGAGATGATTGAAAGCATTATTGATGTAAAAATCGATTTAACAGAGGAAGCCTTACACCTTGATTTTGAAAGCATTACAATTGAACATCTGCCAGAGGCAATGTTGTATTTAAGTAAAAATATCGAGGATTCGACGGAAGAACAGTTTACGAAGGCTGTTTCAGATTTTATAGATGAATTAGACCACTCTCAATTAGACACTGGTTATCCCATTGGTGGGATTACAAGAAGAGAGCAAATATTAGCGGGAAACTTTGATAACTATAGTTACTTGTATATAGAGCAGCCACTCCCACGAGAAGGCCATCCTTATTTCGAAGCAATTGAAGGAGATTTTATTGTTGGATATCATATGGGAACAACTTCTACACTTGGTGAAACTTACGAGCGATTATTTAAGGTTATGCGGGAAAAAGATTTTGAATTAGGGCAGTACGTATATGAAGAATATATTTATGATGCCGTTATTAAAAATCGTGAAGAGGATTATGTAACGAAAATTATGATAGAAATTGAAAAGGGTCAGTAGTATGACTCTAGGTATAAAAAATATCTCCTTATAGTGACATTCAAATGTTCTATAAGGAGATATTTCTAATGGCCAATAAAATACTATTATCTAAAGTGACTAGTGATGCCAATGAAAAAAGATCTAGGTGGGACCTTGCAGCGAAGCGACTCAGTCGGAACGGAAATCAACTCCACGTTATTGTGATGAATTCATTTTTATATGAATACTTTGGTGATTTATCGGAACAAAATCTCATTTTATCGGAACAATTTCAGTTTTTATCAACTATGGGCGACTACTTGGGGATTAGTAGTAGAGGAACGAAGGCTAAAACCATCACGTCCTGTGATAACGCCTTCGTGACCAACATTGGTGCTGTTGCTGTCGCTTCGCTTTCACGGAAAAAACATCTGTTGGCCCGAGCCCCTGGAGCGAAGCGGATCATCGGACGCCCCCATGTTATGATGCTTAAAGGAAAAATAGCAAACTAGAAGTAGAAACTAGTTTGCTATTTGTACATGATTATTTAATATAATTAGGTTTACTTACTTTATCAATCAGCAGAAGGCCATCATATTGATCGCGTGGAACAAGACTTTCCTGAATCATTCCCCAGCTATACGATAAACGTGGCTCAAACATCCATGAGTTTCCTCGCTCATTTTGACGGTTTCGCATGTCGATAAATGTGTATGGTTTATTTGAAGATGATAGAATATCCTCGATTGATCCTTTTACTGTCGGTAAAACGGCCATAGGTTCACCCATATTGTTTGCTGTTTCGCCACTAGTCATATAAAGACCAAGTACATAACTATATTTCTTGTAGATATCTGGTAGACGTTCACCCATCAATTTTATCGGATAAGGAGAACCCATTACTTCGGATTGTGCTTTACGAATATGGTCATTATGCGCCCAGACGATAAATTTTTCAGTTGGATAAATCTCCTCTGCTAACCAAAGTAGGTTTTCCATCATTGATTGGTCACGCCATTCCATTGTTTTTAAAAAAGAATCATATTTATTTTGCTCAAGCTCAATATTTGCTTGAATTGATAGTTCTACATATTCGTCCGCTAAACGGATACGGTCAGCTAAAGTACGTTCCATAAGCTTTACAATATGAGGCTCGCTCGGATAAGCCGCTTTTAATTCTTTTTCTTTTAACTGTACTTGTGATTTTACTTGTTTATACACTTCGATAATGCTTGGTTTCGCCTTTTGGTAGCCTTTTAGATCCGTACCGAAGCTCCAGTCTACAAGTTGCTCTTCTACTTCACTGAACTGTTTAGCAAGTTGACTATTTTGCAGCCACTCACCATTCATGAACGCACCTTGCTGTTGAATATCAAAGCCTGCTAATTTTAAAGGTTTATCGGTATTCTGTGTTTTTTTAGCATACTCAAATAACGGCAGTGTTTCTTTTGACCACCATACACCAAAAATAGCATCCTTCATCGTTTGTTTCGCCGTTTGTTTATCAATTTGTCCTTGCGCATTCATGGCATTCCCCATACCGCTTTCAAAGGCTAGGACATTGTAGCCCATTTCTTGGTGTAAAAACTGAATTAAACGTGTTTTCGCTAGGCTAAATTCTGCTGCGCCATGTGAACTTTCCCCTAAAAAAACGATGCGCTTATCATGCAATAAAGGCTTTAGCATCTCTAAATCTTCAAATTTAGTAGATGGAATGTTTTGTTGACTAATTGCTTCAGGTTGAATGGATGTTAAGCTGTAAGCGTGGTCGTTTGTCCACTTTTTCCAATCTTGAAGAGTTTCATTGGATGTGCGAGCTTGCTTCACTTCTAATTTGTTATCTAAAGCTACTCGTTCTTCTGCCGCCGGAACTGCAGCGGATGCATTTGAAACTCCGTTGAACGCTACAAAACTTGTTAGTGCAATACTTAATGATAATAAAACCTTACGTTTCTTACCTTTTATCACTTTCTATCAGTCCTTCGCTATATGTTAAGACTAATTATAGGTGGTGAAGTTTAAAGTAAAAGGGGACTTTGTTTAAATTTTGTTTAAATTTGGTCAAATGTCATTATTTTGGATTATTCGAGCGAGGGCAGGTAAAAAAACATCTCCAAAGCGTAAGTACACTGTAGAGATGTTAATTGTTTTATTTATAGTGATACGTGCTAGCTCTTGGATTATTCCGTTGTATTTGATTGAACCATGCACGATCCTTTTCCTCTTGTTTTAATGTATTAACGATGGTTGATGAGCAATTGATACAGATTTTTGCCTGAGTAACTTGTCCGCAGCGTTCACAAGGTGCGCCTAAATTAGGAAAAATTGATTTTTTTAATTTTCCTGCTTTTACCCATTTGTAGAGTAGCTCAGATGAAACCCCAGTTAATGTAACTACCTCATCATTCGTTAAATAGCGATTATTTTTTCTCAGTAAAAAATGATGTAGTTCTGAAAAAATATCTTCTTCTCTCACATCAATCCTTTTATTAAATAGCTGCATGTTGATTATTCTCCTCGTTTACTTCAATTGATGACTTCTCCTATATTTTCATTTACATTGTTAGGCTGCTCATCATATTTATAATTTTCCCAGCGATTTCGTGCTAGTTTTCGATATTTATTGGAAACATTTCGATCTGCTATTAGTCGAGAGAATCCTTTTTTCGCTTCAGCAATATCTCCGAGTCGAAGGCTTAATTCTGCATGTAAAAATTGAATTCTCTCTCCGCCCTCTTGATTGGATGCAAAAGATTTGCTGTAAAAGTCCCTTGCAGCAAAGAGGTAGCGCAATTCTGATTCATGATCATTTTTTAAACGATATAGCCAGGCTATTTTTAGTGCGAAATTGGCCATAAGAAGTGACTCTTCCATTGACGCTCTCGATACAAGATAAGCTAATTTAAGGCTTACAATGGCATCATCGATTGTACGTTCCTTGCACATATCCATTGGTTTTTGAAGCTCTTTTATGTATAGCTCATCAATAAGAAGCATGAAAGGTCCATATGTTCTTGTCATAGATTTATGGTAAGCATAGCCACAATGTGGGCAAACGGCAACTTCATACAATAATGGGTTTAAACCTTCATAGACTGGCATGAAGTCTGTTTGTTCTTCGATAATTTTATATCGATTAGGACGTACTTTATATGTAGTAAAATGCTTTTTGCAAAACTTGCAATCTACGCTACTTTCATAGTAGTAAATGTTAAATGCCATAAGAATCAACTCCTTTACATTATTTCTTTTGTTCTATTTATATGATGGATAGAATCGTTCAATGTATTTAATTAGTTACCTTTTATATTAACAATTCTATGTTCTTTGGTATACTCCTTTAGAATTATTAAAATAAAAATGTTCATTACTTTCTTAGTTATTTGAAATTTTGATATGTACCCGTAATAGTATTTATCGGTGCAGTTATAGCAAGTTATACATTTATTTTAGTTTGTCAAATTACGTACAAATGTTAAATTAAATAGCTACTTATTATTTTATTATAAAATTGTTTGTATAGGTTATAATACCTATTTGTAATTTTGGTGTAAAGATGTTTCTTAATGTAAAATTACAAGTGTGTTGATTGGAAAAATATAGGATTATTATTGGTCGATAAGGAAGAGTCAAAAATTATGTAAAACGATAAGGAGCGGACGATGGATTATAAAATTGTATTCTTTGACGTAGATGGAACGCTTATTAATTATGAAGATGGTCGTATTGAAGAAAGTACAAGGAACGCTATTCAACAGTTGAAAAATAAAGGAATTCATATTGTTGCTGCTACAGGAAGACCTTTATCAATGTGCCAGGATTTAAGAAGTGTTGGAATAGAAACGTTTATTACAGCTAATGGTGCATATGTTAAGCATCAAGATCAAGTCATACATAAAATGCCTATTGCAAAGGAAATTGTCCAGGTAGTTAAAGCTTTTGCTGATGAAAATAAACAAAGTCTATCATTTTTTACAGAACAATTATCAATGAATTACGTCCAAGAGGAAGAGACATTAAAAGCTATGCAAGAAACATTATCTTTGCAAGAGTTTCCCATTATCAATGAAGATATTGTAACGCAAGAGGTGTATTTAATGTGTTTATATGGTGATGAGGATATTGAGAAAAAGTATACCTCAACATTTCCTCATTTATTATTTAAAAGGTGGCATCCGTACATTACAAATGTTTTGCAACATGATGTTTCTAAATCTATTGCTGTCCAAGCTGTACTAGATTATTTCGACTTGAGTCCTGAAGAAGCACTTGCTTTTGGCGATGGAGATAATGATATCGATATGCTGGAGCAGGTCGGCTTTGGTATTGCAATGGGTGACGGTAGTGAAGCATTAAAAAATGTCGCTGATTTTATAACAAAGAAATCAACTGAAAATGGTATTGATTATGCTCTTCGTGAGCTACAAATAATTTAATAGAGTAGTAGCCGAGAAATGAGATTTATAGCATGAATCGACCACTATACAACATTGGAGAAAGTTTTTAAAAAGAAATAATTTTTCCATCTGTATAATCTACAAGGCAGTGATAATAAATCCTTGAGAAAATTGTATTAAAGTCATAATACTCATAATATTGTTTGCTTTGAGTTATTATAAAGCTATCTGTAAAAAGAAATTCATTATGCTTTAGGTGGGAAGGATTTATGGCGCATCACGTGCAATCTCTAATAGAACATTACGGATATTTTGGCATCATTCTTATCCTAGTTGGCGGGATTGTTGGGCTGCCACTTCCCGATGAGATATTTTTAACATATGTAGGATATAGCGTATATAAAGAAACTCTCGCACATATTCCGGCTTTAATCAGCGCTATAGTAGGTGCGGCAGGGGGAATTACTCTGAGCTACTATATAGGCTATAGATTTGGGCTACCGTTATTGCAAAAATACGGTCCGAAAATCCATATTACTGAACAGAAAATTGACTTTACTAGAAAATTATTTGCAAAAATAGGGCCGGGATTATTATTAATAGGATATTTTATTCCTGGTGTGCGTCATCTTACAGCATATATTGCGGCTATTAATAATTATCCTTATAAAAAATTTGCTTTCTTTGCCTATACGGGAGCAGTTATATGGACATTTACTTTTATTACCTTAGGAAAGGTACTTGGGGAGAACTGGCGTTATGTTGGGGTATATTTATCCCGCTACAGTATTTATCTTATAGTATTGTTCCTAATACTAATGTTAATCGTTTATTTTATTTTCAAAAAAAGGAATTCGCCAAAGTAAAAAAGGTCTGATTCAATACCTACTCAGGATGAACCAGACCTTTTTATCTTTTAAGGTAATATTGCGAATGAACGCACAGGGAATCCAGAGGCTTTCTCAGGCTTTGGTACAATATTGAAAATAGCAGCACCTTTTGGAGGGAGCTTATCCAAATTTGTCATAAGCTCAATTTGGTAAGTATCTTGCTCAAGCACAAAATATTCGCCATCTAGCTTACCATTTTTACGAAAATCTGTTGCTGAATCCGTATCAAAGGTTTCGTGGCCAATAGCACTTACTTTTCGTTCGTTGAATAAAAATTGTAACGCTTCTAATCCCCAGCCAGGAATATGATTATGACCATCCGCATCCTTGTTACTGAAAGCCTCTTTATCTGGCCAACGTTTACTCCAATCCGTACGCAGCGCAACGAAGGTACCTGCTTCGATTTCTTCATATTCAGCTTCAAAGTCAAGAATATCTTGAACACTTAACGTGTAATCGTTATTAATTTCAGCTTCCTTCGATTTATCAATAACGATTAGTGGTAGCACTAGTTCTTTTAGCTCCAATTCCTCTAAATAGCGCGTATCTCGCACAAAATGGATAGGTGGATCGATATGTGTTCCATATTGCCCAGAGAAAGTGAATTGCTGCGCAAAGAAGCCATCATCATGGGAAAATAATGTTTCAAATTTTGCATCATCAAACATAAAGAAGTGGGGCGAATTAGGACCAAATGTATGTGTTAAATCCACCCATTCTTTCGATTTCAATAGTTGAATTGCTTGTAAAAGTTCGTTTGCCATAATATCTTCCTGCTTTCTTTTAATTATTTTTGGATGCAACAATAAAAAAGAGCCCTCCTTGTAGAAAGAGGACTCTTGTGCAAAGCAACTAAAGTAAGTCTTCTCATCTTCAAGGCTAAATTTCGCCAATTGGAATTAGCACCATACCTATAGGCTGGTTGCTGAGACTTCATAGGGCCAATCCCTCCGTCTCTCTTGATAAGAAAATGCGATATAAGAATTTTCAGAAATAATGTTTACAAACACTTTAGCATATTTATTTATAGTTTACAAGTTCAATAGGGATACAAGGTTAAAATTCATAAAGATGTTAAAGGAAAAAAAGAGGGCCCTCTTCAAAGGGCCAACTCTTCACCAATTCAAAATTAATGTAAGCTTACAACAGCTACTATCAGTAAATATTATACGAATTCCATCTGGTGTATAGGTAGTTTCGAATTTTATAGTAATGCCTGTTGACGCAATTAATTTTTCAACTTCCGTTTTATTTGATTGTTGTGCTGCATTCATAAGATCATGCGCAAATTGCTCTGATTCATCAATTTTATCCGTAAGTAATTGTGCTTGCTGCATAATAACCTTGGTCCGTTTCGCGGAAGTCTTCAATTTCTTTGTATTGACGATTGGAAATGGACTTCTATTCGTTGGGGTTGTCGGCATTGCTAGATGGCTAGAAGGGTGTTGAATTGTTGGTTGATTCGCCATTACCCATGCCGGATAATAATTAGGATAGACAAAATACGAATAAGGATTGTAATACAACTAAATTCCTCCTATCCTATAGCTGATACATTATCTTATGTACAACAAAGACTTTCGGTGTTAATGGCTAATGCTTTGAAAAGCCTGAGCGAAAAGGGGCTCAGTTCAATGGCTTAAATCTTGACCAATTTATTCTTCTTCAAAAGGAGTTATTAAGATGGATATTCGTGCATACATAAAAAATGGTTTTGAAGTTTACTATGAACGTTATAATCAGGTGTCTGAAGCAGGATTTTGTAGGTGGATGTGCCCTGACGTACCTGAAGAAATGAAAGTAGTTGATATCGATGCAGAGTGGTCTATGTGGAGAATGATTCCTTCTACTGTAACAGAGGAAGATATTCAAACGTTAGAAAAAGAGTTCGGACTTAATTTTCCCGAATGGTATAAAGCTTTTATTTCAACGTATCATCATTATTTTGGTGTAATACCTGACCAAAGTATTGAAGAACCTTTAAATAACGTAAGGGATATGTTTAATCCATCATTATGCACTTTAGGATATCTTCCATTTACATGGGATACAGAGTATGGAAAAATAATTTGTATTGATTTAAATAATAATGCTGATGAAGAAAATTGTGCAATATATGAAATTGAACATGAAATTTTATTTGATGATGATGCCGATATTCAATCGTCATTAGACTATCTGTATCCAAATTTCAAGGCATATTTTGATGATACTTTCCTTGAATCTAATAAATAGCAAAAAGGAAGGGGCTTTTTAGACAACACCTTCCTCACATTTTTACCTATAGCAACATACCTATTGTTTGTTTCTATCAAAGAGTAACCATAGAAATGTAGTAGCTGCGGCAAGCATCACCATGCCGAAACCGTATATAGGAGTATAAGCTAATGATTGGTAGCGAACGATAAACCCTCCGATGTATGATCCTAGAAAAATACCAATGTTAAAGGCTGAAATATTTAATGCTGAAGCCATTGAAATAGCTGATGGTATATGTTTTTCTGAAAGCTGAACGGCATAAAGCTGTAATCCCGGTACATTCATAAACATAAATAGCCCCATCATAAAGACCATTATTAATCCAACGATGGATGATTCTAAAAAGAAGTTGATGCCGAGTAGTGCTAATGCTAAGCCTAGAAAAATAATAAAGATTGAACGCAAAGGGTTATTATTAGCAAAACGACCACCTAATGTATTACCGATGGCAACACAAATACCATATACAACTAAGATTATGACAATTGCTTGAGGTGAATAGCCCATATACTGCTCTAGAATAGGGGAAACGTAGGTATATACTACGAATGCGCCACCATATCCAATTGCTGTAATAAAGAGAATTAATAACATTCGTATATTCCCTAATACTTTCCCGATATCGCGAATAGATATTGGATTACCTTTAGATAATTGACTAGGCACAAGCAGAGCATTACTAATTAATCCGATAATGCCAATAACGACAATGAAAATAAACGACATTCGCCAATCAGTTACTTGTCCAATAAAAGTTCCTAGTGGGACACCAGTCACAGTAGCTAATGTTAGTCCTGTAAACATAAAAGCTATTGCACTTGCTCGTTTATTAGGTGCTACAACATCTGCAGCGATAACAGTGGCAATGGACATAAACACACCATGTGCTAATGCTGAAATAACACGCCCAGTTAGTAGTAATGAGAATGAGGGTGCTAAGGCAGCAAGTAAATTACCGATAATAAACAGCACCATAACGAGCAGTAATACATTTTTGCGACTAAGGCGCGATGTTAAGGCTGTTAAAAGCGGTGCACCAATAGTTACACCTAGTGCATATATGGATACAGTTAAACCAGCAGTACTTAACGTTATGTCAAAATCTTCTGTAATTAACGGAAGTAATCCGACGCTTATAAATTCTGTAGAGCCGATACCAAATGCACTGATGGCAAGTGCGAGTAATGTTAGTTTAGCATTTGGCGCTTTTGTATCATTCATTCTATTAATATCTCCTTTGATTTTTTGTATAGTGTATAGTAATATTCATACATACCTAAAAGTTGTATAGAGTACTTTTAGTTACTTTTGAATATTACAGGGGGTTTACAATGAAAAAAGTTTATAATATCGGTGTTGAAGCCACTCTTGAAGTCATTGGAGGCAAATGGAAACCTATTATTCTTTGTCATCTTAACCACCATGGTCAGATTCGTACGAATGAATTTCGCCGATTGATTCCAGGCATTTCGCAAAAAATGCTAACAAGCCAGTTGCGTGAATTGGAGCAGTCTGGATTAATTAATCGTAAGGTTTTCAATCAAGTGCCGCCAAAAGTTGAATATTCGTTAACACCTTATGGTCAAGAGATGGACCCGGTGCTGAACATCCTTTGCACTTGGGGTGAAAAACATATCGAAGTGCTACAAGAAAAAGGTGAAGATGTTCTGTTAATGCAACGGGATGAAGATATCGCAATAAAGCATACATCTTAAATAGATTGGAAAGAGACTGTCTAAAAAGTTTTCTATACTAAGAAAATAAGACAGTCTCTTTCACGTTTACATAGCTATCGTTTACATGACAAAATCAAACTCATCTGGGTTTGGTCCAACACGTTGATCTAGATTCATGGCGTTAATGATAGTCATCTCTTCATCAGTTAGTGAGAAATCAAAAATATCAGCGTTTTGAATCATACGTTCTTTGCGCACAGATTTTGGAATTGTGACGATACCATTTTGAATATCCCAGCGCAAGATAACTTGAGGGTTTGATTTCCCGTATTTTTCAGCTATTTTTGAAATAGTTTCATTTTCAAGAAGTCCACCTTGCATTAATGGTGCCCAAGCTTCCATTTGTATATTGTGCTCTTCACAGAATGAACGTACCTCAGTTTGTTGCAATCGTGGATGTAATTCCACTTGGTTAATAGCTGGTGTGATACGAGCTATTTTCAGAAGGGCTTGTAAATGTGATAAATGGAAGTTACATACCCCAATGGCTTTAATTTTCCCTTGCTCGTATAAATCTTCGAGTGCTCTCCAAGCTTCTGCAAATTTATTTTTACCTGGCCAATGAATGAGATATAGGTCTAAATAATCTAGCCCTAATTTTTCTAAGCTGTCCTCGTATGCTGCAATTGTCTCTTCATAGCTCAAGCCATCGTTCCATACTTTTGATGTAATAAATAAATCCTCACGTTTTAAACCAGTAGTTGCTAGTGCCTGACGAATACCTTCACCAACTCCTGCTTCATTACCATAAATAGCAGCAGTATCGATACTACGGTAACCAACCTCGATCGCATTTTTCACCATTTCTGCTGTAACATCATTCTCTACTAGAAATACGCCTAGACCCATACCAGGCATTTGTAAGCCATTATTTAATGTAATTGTATCTTGTAAATGATTAATCATTTTTCTGTCCTCCGATTTTCGTTTGTGCTTTGTTGCTTTCTTATTATGCTTCCATGCCATTGCAAAAAAAAGTACGCACTTTTTAGTTTCATAGAAACGTGGAGGTAACTTTTGTGAGATATCAATGGTTCGCTGTAAGAAATTTTTATTAGTTTACATGGTTCGGTCTTCTGTATTCGTTACAATTAATGGTAGAAAAGTAAATCTTGTAGGGGGATGAATAATGCATGGTAATAACGAAAAACTTGGCAGATCACTTTGAAATGACAGAAATTAAGATGTTTGAGTCGAGGCTGAATGCAATTAAGGAAATTCAGAACAATGCAATGGGAGTGGAGGTTGGTCAATTTGATGGTGCCTATGCTTTCACCGTTAAAAACATTCCCGGTCCCTCTTACAATGTGGTAAAGGGCGATAGTTTTAGTTCAGAGAATACCATAGATCAAATCCTTAGCTTTTATAAGGAAAGAGAAATACCAGCTCGTTTTGATTTAGCGCCACAATACGCAAATGCTACTTCACTACAAAAATTACATAACGCCGGCCTTTATCAGAGTGATTTTCATGCAACATTATATTGTGAGCTAAATGAAGAGATGGTAGGGAGAACAAAGAATTCGTCCATTAAGGTAAGACAAATGAATGAAGCCGAATTTGATCGTTACGGAAATATCTATGTTGAAGGTTTTGGCATGCCAGCATTTTTAGCACAAAGTGTTGCGACAAATAATAAAGTTTTGTATGACAAGCCTGGTTGGTCGTTTTATATCGCTTCTCTTCAGGGTGAGGACGTTGGTATCGGCTCCTTGTATATAAATGATGGAACAGCCATATTAGCCGCATCTGCTGTAATGCCAAAAGCCCGTAGTCAAGGGATTCATCAAGCGTTCATACAGTTTCGTATTAACGAAGCTCTTCAACAAAATTGTAGTGTAATGATAGGTCACGCGAAATTTGCATCCATAAGCCAAAATAATATGGAGCACTGTGTGGGCTGAAAATGGCGTATACAAAGAGTATATGGACAGAGGCAACATGAGTGGATTGCGGAAGTTAGAAGGGGATTTAACCCTTAGGAATATTACATTTTTTCGGATTCAGATAGGTCGCTGCCACCAACCTGGTATAAAAGGTTTTTATGCGAAATCAGTGATTGGTGATATGAAAATACCCGGCAATTATTATTACATATACATATTTGTTGTAAAAAGAGATTTTAAAAAGACTACATACTTAGATCTAATTGCAGTTCTTCTAAATTTAGAGGATGAAAATTAATACATTTTATGATAATTAATAACTTTTTAATAATTATTGCTTATTCTGTAAATAAGAGTATTTTAAAATAAAAATTTATAAAAATTTCCAACGAATGTATTTATAGTGATTTGAAGATCATTTCAATTTGTTAATAAACGAATTGAGTAAGTATCCAAATCCGTTTCGAACATGATATTGATATGCTTTAGTTAACATTTTGATGAGAGATTACTCATTCTACCCAAAAAACATTGTGCTGTAATTTTATTAATGAAGGGTATTTACTCATTTGAAATTTATGGTTAAAACCAATAACACATTATAGAGGGAGGTTGTTTTTATGGAAAAAGTCGCTTTAGTCATTTCTATGTGTGCCCTGTTTGGTACATTTGTTGTCTTTCTTTATGAACTTATAAAAAGTGGTAAATTGGTATTTGAGTCCAAAATAATAAAAATTTTATTGGTCGTTTATGTTGTTTTCTTTTTTGTTTTTGTGATTGGTTATAACTCTAAATAAGCATTTCTAAATTAGGAATTTCATTACGTAAACCGATGATGAGTATTTGAGACACTACAGTTCTTTTTGAATTGTTCAAGTGGCATACTGTTTGCTGTTGCTACGTGTAGAAAAATTCTATAATACGCTAATTTTCCATTCTGACGTTTATTTTTTGTAGGGTATTTATGGCATATTATGAGTTATTTAAAAATATTTAGAGGAGACGTGTTTAAATGATTTCAATTATTGATTTAAATTTACAAACAAAAAAACAAATAATATTAGAAGATATTAATCTTAACTTTAAAGATGGGAAAATATACGGTTTGTTAGGTCCTAATGGCTCAGGGAAAACAACTTTATTTAAATCTATATTAGGTTTAACTAATTATGATGGGGAAATATTACACAACAATAGACCTATAAAAGATGCGCATATTGGTAAATTAATTGAATATCCCATGTTTTATAATAATTTAACCGTGTTAGAGAATTTGAAGCTTCATGGAGCATACACAAACCTTGAAAATATAGATTATAAGGAAATCCTTAGTGATTTTGACATTTATGAAGCTAAGGATAAAAAATATTCGGAAATATCTTTAGGGATGAAACAGCGATTAGGAATAGCTAGGGCCATTATGGGGGATCCTTCGGTTCTTTTATTAGATGAACCTACAAATGGGTTAGATCCACTCGGTATTAAATCTGTTAGAAATTTGATTAAAAACTCTTTAAGAAAGCCTACTAACTGTATATTAATTTCTAGTCATAATCTTACAGAAATCGAGTCAATTTCAGATGAATTAATATTTATAAAAAAAGGGAAAATTATTACAAAAATTAAGAACAATAATAATAAGCTATTCTATGTTGTCACTTTAAAAAATAAAGAGAGTCTTGCCAGCGATTTTTCAGAAAACCCATATGTTTCTAAATTGCATTTAGAATCAAACTTTAATAAATATATTTATAGTGGGGATGATGAAAAGTTGATTAAAGATGGTAATTATACTTTTGAAAAATACACATTAGAGGATTTATATGAGGAAATAATGTGTTCTTAAGAAGGAGCTTATTAAAATGAAAATATTATTTAAAAATGAGTTGTTAAAATTAAAAAGAGAAAAGTTTATTTGGTTTCTACTGGCATTAAATCTATTACCTATAACGATGAATATAATTAATTATATTGTTAACAGTAAAGATTCGAATATTAAAGATGTTTATTTTATTTTCTATAATCAATATTTTATGTTCTTCCCTATTATTGTTGGTATTTTAGTAAGTTCGGTATTTTATATAGAGTACAAAAATGGTACCTATCTAAACTGGATAACATATAACTTTTCGAAAAATAAACTTTTCTGGGCAAAAATTATTACGGCTTCGTTCTGTTTGTTTTTATTAGCAGCTTTAAATTATATATTATTATTGATCTATGGGATAGTTATTGATTGGGGGAAAGAAAGTTTAATTAAGAATATTGTTGATATCACAATTTCATATTTGATTATGACTTTTTCTTTAAGTGTGCCCATTTTACTTTTAAGCACAATTGTAATGGTCTGGTCTAGAAATATTGTTATATGTAGCATTATTTCTATCGTATTTTCACTATTCTCAATGATTCTAATTGCTGCACCCTTTGCTTATACTATTTTTTCAACATTTTCGTATAGGCTAGGTCTGTATATAATAGATAAAGATTACTATTTTGATAATACTATGTCTGCCACAATAGTGGGAAGTATAGCTTGGTGTAGTACCATTTTAATTTTATATTGTTTATATGTATTTTTCACTTCAAGAAAATTAATTATTGAAAAATAGAAAAAAGAGTAACATTCAAAAGATCAGAAAAGGATCTTTTGAATGTTCTATCCTTATGCTTCTATTAGTAATTTGAAATTAAATCCGTTAAATTAATATGTGTGGTAATGTATGATCAATGTCATGTAATAAACTATAGATGACCCCAACATTACTTAAGAAGAAACTTAAAGTATTGGTATTATATTTATATCCTGATTGTATTGAATCGGTACTTAATGCAGAATATAAAGTGTTTCTTATTTCTTCCAATTGAAGAGCGTCATTATAATTGTTTAGTTTATTAAGAATAACTAAATTCCCTGCTAAACCATGACAAATACTATGATCTATTTCATAAAGGAAATTTTCCTTTAGAATTAAACTTTCAGTTTCATTAATATAATTTAACGATACTCCAGTATTCTGCTCAATCAAACTTCTTCCTAAAAGAATCCCAGAATTTCCGTTACACCAAGTATTAGTAGATTTTTGCCCAATTTCTCTATTATCCATCCAGCAATTAATATCTTTATTGAATATCGTATCTTCATATAAAGAAGTTTTACAGATTATATCTATAATTTCATCTTTTAAGTCTGGATAGATGTGAATGATTTTCGAAAGAGAATAATTTATGCCTGTTATTCCATGGGAGAAGCAAGCTAAAGATATAGAATCATTAAAATCTGAAGACCAATAAAGTAGATCATCTTCTGCTTTTAATCTACTGAAAATATTGCTCTTTAAAAAAAGAATGCATTCATCTAATATTTTATCATTAACTTCTTCCTTAAAATCAATAAGTAAGCTTAATAAGCCGGCAATGCCACCAATATAATCAAGAGGGGCTCGACTGATATTACTTTGAAGAATTTCTTTGCAAAAATCGATTAGTTTCGTTTTTAAATTGATAGTGAAAAAATTGTTTATTCTATTTAATTCTAAATAATACTTAAAGTAAGAAGCTTTACCATGATATATGGAAAATAGGTTATCTCCTAAATCTGAATCATATAACATATTAATAGTATTATTTAGCTTTTGTATTTCTTTTTCATTTTTAGTCCCTAGAACTTTTTGTTCGGCCGCTAATAATAATCCTAATCCAGCTAAGCCGTCATAAATACCCATAGGCATAGTACTTAACACACTATTTCCTCTTTGATCGTGCCTAAGGGAAAGTGCTTGTATAAAATCATGATTTACTTTTAATTTATCTTTTACCGTTGATAGTTTACTACTGAGTATCTCTTTATTAGATATATATTTTTTTAGATGTGTTTTACTTATATTATGACTTCTCCTGCTATCGTTATCTGCATTTTCATAATAACTAGAAATGGCCATGTTTATTAATTCAAGTTGATAATTACAGTCTTTCTCTGAAAATGTATGTAACTTGTCTAACACTTTATTGCGAGGTTCTTTTAGTAAAAATCGATCAATTTTTACGCCACTTTTAGAATGGAATAAAGCTTTCGAATCAAGGTCACTATTGAATAGTGGAACATCATACTCCTGAATATCTGAAAATTCCAATTCTAGTATCGTATCTTTTTGAATTAAACTGGCACTGGCTTTATCTAATATTTCATGTAGATCATTTTGATTTTTACCCATTAATCTATTGGGATCTTTTAGGGCGTCAATAAATTTAGCATATATATAAGTTGGCCTTAACACATAACGTATTGAGAAATTTTCTGTGTCCATAATAAAAGTTTCTAAAAAATCTTTGTTATTTAGAATAAAAGTATAACAGTCTACAAAACCATCAGAATAATCCTCAATAAAATTATATATTTCTTGATAATCATTATTTAATAAAGGAACATTTGAAACGTCAGTATTTCGATGGATAGAATTAATTAACCTCATTTTATCACTATTTATATCAACTAATAATTCTTTGTTATAGGTTTGTCTATTTGGGTTGGTGGTTCCACCAATGAATAAAACCATATCTTCTAAGGGCGAAGTTGCAATATCGAATAATAAAGTACCTAAAATAGTATTTGTAATAAAACTATAATTAGTAACATCTTCAGAAGCATTACTTAGATTTAATTCAGATTGGAAGATGGTTTCTAAATCTATCAAGACTGGATGTCTATTCATTGAAATAATGTTTTCAAAATGTATGTCTGATGCCTGGAGTAAGTATAAAAAGCATGAATGTATTCCTAATTCATTATAGTAGTTAGTAACATCTTCAATACTTGTGGATTTTGTATTATTAACAAATTCTTGCCATCCGTAATTTTTTTTATTTAAACATTTTGGAATGTAAAGATTCCTTTTGGATTTTTCATTATAAAGTTCAATCATTTTATAATAAAAAATATCAGGTCCCAAATCTTTTGGTTTGTAAATTATGATTTCTTCATTTAAATTAATTCGTGCAACGGATTTTCCATTATTATGTGTGTCTCCTTCGTTTAATAGAATAGATGTTATCTTATCATTTTTAATATTAAACATATTCTTAATCTGATTATAGTCTTCCATATAATGATTTATAATTTCAGTAATATAATTAAGTGTATTTTCAATGACCGAATCTATTTTGGAAGATATGATTTTATTTTCTTGAAGATTACTGGCTTGAATATACTCCTCCAAATTCTTTTTTTCATTTACTTCATCTATATAGTCAAAAGTATTATGAAAATCAATTAAAATACTTTTAAAGCCTATTTCATATATTTTATTGTTAATAATTTTAACAATAGAATCATGAAGAGCTACTTTATCGATATATTTTTCATAGACAATCTCAACATTGGTAAACCAATCTTCGACTTGCTTACTATGAAATTTAATATAATAACTATTTAACAATAAATTATCCATTTTATAACTCCTTTATTATATGTATTTTTAAAAAAGGCATAGATATACCACAAGTCCAATAAGATATTTCTTAAATGGTTGAGTATATATGCCTTTTTGTACTTATATTATTACTAGATTAATACTCTCATAGACCTTTTATCTTATAGAAATACATTTAGTAGTTGGAAAACTTGCTAGTGAAATGGATAAGTCCAATTTTGTGTATTTCGAATTAATTACAACGACCTGTGTAACAATCTTGCATCGTTCGACAGATAGTAAGACTTATTTGTGTATATGGAAACTGGGGTGGTGACGCAGGTAGCATCGATGAACCACCAGCAATTTCATTTAATTCTTCATTAGAAATAGGCTCGAAGCTTTAAAGTTTTTTTCATTTTTTAATTTCCTTTATAAAACTTACAAAAAGAAGTGAATGTTGTAGTTGGACATCCTACTGGTGAAATTGGTATTGCTTCAGTAAGCGAAGTATATGTCCATTTTAGGTTGAATTTCTAAACCATTAGCAATTCTTTGTTGTAATCATACATTTTGTTGTTAGACAGATACTAACACTTATTGTTGGAATCTGAGGTGAAACAGGTGGTACCGCCGAGCCACCGGCAATTTCATTTAACTCTTCATTAGTAATAGGTTCAAAAGGTTTGAAATTTTTCTTCATTGTAGTTCAATCTCTCCTTTGTCGTATCTCGGTTGGTAGATATTAGTAGTTGTTTATAGAAAGATCGCTGGTGGTAAATTGAACCACCAGCTATCTCATTTAACTATTCATTAGTAATTAGGCTCAAAAAGCTCCAGTTTTCTTATTGTTAGCCTTTACAAGGTTTAACAATAGAAGCGCATTGTGTAGTTGGACATCCAGCCAGTGAAATTGGAACAGTTACTGTAAGTGGAGTCCATTTAGGTTGAATTTCTGATCCACCAGCAATTTCATTTAATTCTTCATTAGTAATAGGTTCAAAAGCTTTAAAATTTTTCTTCATTGTTCAATCTCCTTTTTCTCATATCTTGTAATTAGACGATTTTTAATAGTTATTTATAGAAGGATCGCTGGTGGCAATGAACCGCCAGTAATCTCATTTAATCTTCATTAGTAATTAGAATCAAAAGCTTTCTTATTATTTGCCTTTACAAGGTTTAACAATAGAAGCGCATTGTGTAGTTGGACATCCAGCCAGTGAAATTGGAACAGTTACTGTAAGTGGAGTCCATTTAGGTT